>CAZUPX010000720.1:0-5533 GCA_964622155.1 uncultured Planctomycetaceae bacterium
TTGTGCCGCCCCGAGCGGAATTCGCGCAGCAGTTTCCTGCTCAGCAGCCATCCGCTCTGGACACGGGGCAGCTTCCGAATTCCGTGCCCGGCATAGGTCTGCCCGCGGCGGCCGCGGGCGGGACATCGCAACCCGATTCGATGAGCCAGTTGGGCGAGCTCGGCAAGTTGCTCATGGACCAACTCAAGGCACAAAACACCACTGCTCAGCCAAGGCCACCCAAACCGAACCCACCCGACAACAGCGCTCCATCGATGCCGGGCGAGGAGGAAGGAGAAGAGGGCGAGGGACAAGGTGAGGACTCGCTCGCACCCCGACGCGGGCCATCCCCATCGGTTCCCTCGGCGCTCAAAATCACCAAGATGCCCGGCGAGGGCGACGACCGATTGAGCGTGCACATCCAGAACAAAGACCTTCGTGAGGTGCTCGATTTTCTCGGAGAGCACGGCGGGTTGAGCATCTTGTCGAGCAATAACGTGCAGGGGGCCGTGTCGGTCTCGTTAACCGACGTAAGCATCGACGAAGCGCTGGCCGCGATCCTCAAGAGCACCGGTTTTGTCGCGCGTCGCGAGGGCAAGTTCATCTACGTCGGCACGCCAAAAGACATTCAAATGATGGCTCAGTCGATCGATCGGATTGGCACGCGCATCTACCGGCCGAATTACGTCAAGGCGTCCGAGCTGCAGCCGTTGATCATGCCGCTGTTGACCCCAGCCGGCAGTGCTCAGGCCACAAGCGGCGCTTCGGCGGCCGCGGCCGTCGCCGTCTCGCCGCCGTCGCAAGTTGGCATCGCTCCGGACAACTCGACTGCCGGCGGCGACACGTTTGCCCAGAGTGAAGTGCTCTTGGTCCGCGACTTCGAAGCCGTGCTGGCTGAGATCGACCAGGTCGTGGCCGAGATCGACAAGCGTCCGCTGCAAGTGGCCATCGAGGCCATGCTGCTATCGGTAGAGTTGAAAGACACAAACTCTTTCGGTGTCGACTTTGCTTTCCTGCGAGACAATCCACACGTGCTGGTGGCCACCGGCTCGCCGGTCGGCAGCCTGGACGACCTCGTGGGCAACGGCGGGTTGAAGGTTGGTTTTCTCGATAGCAGTCTCGGCGTGTTTCTTGCCGCGCTGCAAACCATCGGAGACACGAACGTCATTGCCACACCGCGATTGATGTGCCTCAACAAGCACAAGGCCGAGATCTTGATCGGCGCGCAGCTTGGCTATGTGACCAAGACCTTAACTCAGACGACCACTACACAGGCGGTCGAGTTCCTGGAAGTCGGCACCCAGCTTCGGTTGCGACCGTTCATCTCCAGCGACGGCCTGATTCGCATGGAGGTCCATCCGGAAATTTCGACCGGCAGCGTCGAAGTAGTGGAAGGATTTACGCTGCCGAACAAGCAAGTCACGCAAGTCACCACCAACATCATGGTCCGCGACGGTTGCACCGTCGTGATCGGCGGCCTGATGCAGGAGAACTTGAGCAACTCGGGAAGCCAGGTGCCTCTGTTTGGAAGCTTGCCGGGCGTTGGCTGGTTGTTCCGCGGCATGAAGGGGTCACAGACTCGCAACGAGATCATCGTGCTGATCACGCCGCACATCGTCTACGAGCCCGAATCGTGCATCGAGGGCGACAAGGCGGCTTGCGAGTTCCACCGGCACCAATCGGTCTACCGCGACCAACTTAACCCCCTCAACTCGCGCTACCTGGGCCGCAAGTTCTTTCGCTTTGCGCAAAATGCATGGGCGGCCGACGACAAAACGACCGCGATGAGATTCATCAATCTCGCGATTCATTTCGATCCTCAAAATCGCGCGTCGATCAACCTGCGGAGCGACATAGTGGCCGGCAATCACCTTGGCGACCATACCGGTCCGCTGCCCATTCCGCAGCCGGTGGCCGACCCAACCGAGGTCTTCGACGGGGCCGCGATCGCCCCCTGGGTGCTCGACGATCTGGAACACGAGGGGCCGCGGGTGCCGCTGCACCCGCGAGATCCCGGCCAGCCCGGGCGTGCCGTCTCGATCGAACGCGCGGGAGAGTTTCGATGAGGGCATTTTCGCGGAGCATGCTCATCCTTGTGGCTCTGTGTGGGGCGGGGCTCTCCGGCTGCGCGACGATCAAGCGCATGGCCCTCAACACCGACGATATCGCCGTCAAGCAGGCACAGCGAACCGCCGAAGCGGTGAAGGCCTTCGAAACGCAGCGCGACTTTGCCCAATTTCAGGCCGCCCAGGCACGCTGGCGTGAAGGAAACATCAAGGCTTGCCGCGACAACCTGGACAAAACTCTCGAGCGAAATCCGAAATTTGTCGAGGGACATCTTCTGTACGCGGAACTGCTGCTGTCCCAGGAAAAGTACGACGACGCCAAGGCGCACCTCGAGGTGGCCCTGGCCGAAAAGGGCGACGATGCGCGTACCCAGCACATGATGGGGCTCTTGATCCAAGCGCAAGGCAACGCTGCCGAGGCACTGACCTACTACCGCCGAGCCGCGGAGTTGGACCCCGAGAACGAACAGTACGAGCAAAGCTGCCAGGTTGCGGTGGCGGACAATGCCGAACGACCGGTAGGACACGACCAGCCCGTCGGAGCCGATGCCCAACCACGAAAGCTTCCACCACCGAGCGAGCAGGCCGCTGGCGTCGAGGCGGCGCTGGGCGATGCTGAGCGGGCCCTGGTTGCTGGCGACATCGCGAAGGCGCGAGTGTTCTTGTCGAAGGCCGTTTCGCTCGACACGGCCAATGCGCACGCGGTCGTGCGTGCAGGGGTCCTGGCCCTGCGATATGAACAACCGGAACTGGCAATCCAAGTGCTAAAACCGGCCCAAAGCCGGTTTTCCGATTCAGCCGCGCTAGAGCGTACGCTCGGCATGGCCCATTACCGCAAGGGGGACTTCCCGGCGGCGCAAACGTCGCTGGAGCGTGCGCTTTCCTTAGACAAGTCGCATGCCCTGTCCTACCTTTTGATGGGTTGCACGTTAGAAAAGCTCGGACAAACGCAGGCGGCCGCGGCCCATCTTGATCAGGCCCGCCGTCTCGATCCGCGTCTCAACGTGCATCCTTAGGCGCGCGGCTAACCGTTCTTGGGACGATCCATTCACGGCCACCGCGCGGCCAGCAGCCATCGATCCAAGCACAGTCGGCAGTGCTGATTGCACGCCGCCTCCTGCCGGAAAAGTTCATGCATTCCTCAAAGGTCCAACTGGGCGCATCCTGCATTGCACTTGCGATTGCGCTGGCATTGGCCTGTGACTGGCTGGTGGGCCCCGGCCCGGACTTCGGGTCGACCGTAGCCCGCGTTTGCCTGTTGTTGCTGAGCGTGGGTTCGTCGGCCGCCGTAATCGCCGCAATCGCTCAGCGCCGGCGAGCAGCGGACAAGGCCGCACAGGGAGAACTTGACCTGCTGTGCCGAACCGACATTCGGGAGCTGGTCGATGCCGCCGGCAACGAATCGTTTTCGCATTCTCCGCCTGACTCGCGCTGGTCCGGCATCGTTCAACGCGTGCGTGCTCGCCTGGCGGAAGTTGCCGGACGACTGCGCGAACTGGAAGGACAGCGGGTCGCCATTGAGAGCCGCGCCCGCCGCAACGAAGCGCAAAGTGAGCGGATGCAGTGGATCTTCTCCGGGCTCGCGGAGCCGGTTCTCGCCATCGACAAGTACGACGAGCTTGTGCTGGCCAACCCCAGCGCCCAGACATTGCTGGCAATCGACGAAGGAAACACCGAACAGCGCGCATTGGCGAAAGTCGTGCATTGCGAAAAGCTGGTCGAACTATTGACGGACACACGGAAGCGCAAGTCGCCCAGCCAGCGCACGTGCGAAGTCGAGTTGTCGGGAATTTCCGGATCGTCGACGTGGTATCGCGCCACGGCGAGGAGTGTCCCGTCGCCCGGCGACCCAGGCGGGGCTGAAAGCGGATCGCAAGGCGCGGTAGCCGTGTTGCACGACATTAGCTCGCAGAAGGCATTGCAAAAGCGCAACGCCGAGTTCGTCTCGTCGGTGAGCCACGAAATGAAAGCTCCACTGGCTGGAATCAAGGCTTACGTCGAGCTGCTGGTCGACGGAGATGCCGAAGATGATGCCACCCGCGAGCAGTTCCTGGAAATCATCAATGCCCAGGCCGATCGGCTGCAGCGTCTGGTCGACAACCTGTTGAACATCGCGCGGATCGAAGCCGGCGTGGTCCAGGTCAAGAAGCAGGCGCGGTCGCTCAACGAAGTGCTGGAGAAGGTCCTGCAAGTGATGAAGCCGGCTGCCGAGTCCAAACAGATCACTTTGTCGGCCGACTTAAGTCCGCTGTACCTGGGCGTGTACTTGGACCATGACCTGGCCCTGCAAGCGGCGATTAACTTGATTTCGAACGCCGTAAAATACACGCCCGTGGGCGGCCAGGTCATTGTGCGCAGCCGCATGGCAGACGACGAAGCACGATTCGACGTCGAGGACAACGGAGTCGGCCTGTCGGCCGAGGATTGCGTTCGCGTGTTCGAAAAGTTCTACCGAGTCCACAAGGACAAAGAACTGGCGGCCGGCACCGGGCTGGGGCTGCCGTTGGTGAAGCACATCATCGAGGACGTCCACGGCGGCCGGCTGGCCGTGCAAAGCACACCCGGAAAAGGAAGCGTGTTTACCGTTTTTCTGCCTACCGCCGCGACATTGACTTGAATCACGGAACCAACGCCGCGATGCGGCAACGAGGAGACAGGTCGTGACAAAACAACTGCTCTTGTGCGATGACGAGATTCACATCCTGCGAGCCGCGGAGATCAAGCTGGTGCGGGCCGGCTACGAGGTGCGCACCGCGCACGACGGCCAGGAAGCCTGGGAGGCGATTCTGAAGGAGAAGCCCGACGCGTTAGTCACCGACATCCAGATGCCGCGTTGCGATGGGCTCGAGTTGACGCGCCGCATTCGCGCCAACCCCGAGACAAGCGACCTGCCAATTCTGATGTTGACTGCCAAGGGTTTGGAATTCGAGCGCGAGGCCTTGATTCGCGAGTTTGGCATCACTGACGTGTTGCCCAAACCGTTCAGCCCACGCGAACTGGTCCAATTGATCGAGCGGATCTTCGGCGAAGCCACGGTCAAGGCCTGAACGTGCGCTGAAAGGACAGTCTGATGAACCTGCCTAGCGAGCTGTTTGGAAAGGTCCTGGTGGTGCACACGCCCGAGGAGCTCTGCCTGGAGTATGCCGAAAGGTTCCAGGCGTACCTTGGCGGTTTAGAGCACGCGCAAATCGTGCTCGACATCGACAACACGGAAGCGCTGGACTCCGGCGGTCTGACGGCGATCGTTGCTTCTCAAGAGGCGCTTCGTGAGCGGTTGGGCGATTTGAAGATCGCCACCACCAACGCGGCAAACCGAAAGATATTCGAAATCACCAGGCTCGATCAGCAGCTCGAAGTGTTCGAGAGCGTCGTCGAAGCCGTTAACAGCTTCCGGTAGTCCTCCGACATGAAGACGTCCACTGCAGCACCGGTACGGCTCGGCGATCTGTTGGTCGATCGCGGCTATTTGACGCCATACGGTCTGAACT
>CAZUPX010000721.1:0-2423 GCA_964622155.1 uncultured Planctomycetaceae bacterium
CACGAGTTGTGCGACCGCGTTTCGCGGCGGGCCTTTTTGCAGGTCGGCTCGCTGGCCGTCGGCGGGCTCACGCTGGCCGATATACTTCGAGCTGAGTCGCGCGGCGGCACCGCCCGACGGCACAAATCGGTGATCATGATCTTCATGCCCGGCGGGCCGTCGCACATCGATCTGTACGACCTCAAGCCCGAGGCGCCCCTCGAAGTTCGCGGTGAGTTCCGCCCAATCCGCACCGCAGTGCCAGGCATTCACGTTTGTGAGCATCTGCCCAAGCTGGCCCGGATCATGGACAAGCTGGCGCCGGTGCGCACCGTCGTCGGTGGGCCCGACGACCATGCCTCGCACATGTGCCTCACCGGTTGGAACCGTCAGGGCCCACAGCCCTCCGGCGGATGGCCGACGTTCGGCTCGGTGGTCTCCAAGCTACAAGGGTCTGTCGATCCGACGGTGCCCCCCTACATCGGCCTGGCCGCCAAGATGATCCACCCGCCATACAACGATCCCGGTCCAGGTTTTCTGGGCGCGGCGCATGCCGCCTTCACGCCCGACGGCCAGAGCCGGCAGAACATGATGCTCCAAGGCGTCAGCATGGACCGGCTGGCCGATCGTCAGACGTTGTTGGGGCGCTTCGACCGGCTGCGGCGCGATGTCGATCACAGCGGCGTGCTTCGAGGGTTGGATGTCTTTCAGCAGCAAGCGCTGCAAGTCATCACGTCGCCGCGGCTGCGCGAGGCCCTGGACGTGGGCCGCGAGTCGCCCGCGACGCTCGAGCGCTATGGCCCGGGCGATCCCAGCTTGGTACCCGGCTTCAACGCGGCCCCCAAGCTGACCGAGCACCTGTTGCTGGCGCGGCGCCTGGTGGAGGCGGGCGCGCGGTGTGTGACGCTGGCGTTCGGTGGGTGGGATTGGCACGCCACGAACTTTCTCGGCCTGCGTAAAGAGTTGCCGCTGTTCGATCACGGCGTGGCGGCGTTGGTCCAAGACCTGCACGATCGCGGCCTTGACAAGGACGTAATGGTCGTGGCCTGGGGGGAAATGGGACGCAGCCCGCGAGTCAACGCTCAGGCCGGCCGCGACCATTGGCCGGCGGTCTCTTGTGCCCTGATGGCCGGTGGCGGACTGCGCACGGGCCAGGCGATTGGCACGACCAACCGACTGGGCGAAACGCCGCTCGACCGCCCGGTGCACTTTCAGGAAGTGCTGGCCACGATCTATCATCACTTGGGGATCGACGTCGAGCGGACGACGCTGGCCGACCTGAACGGCCGGCCGTATTATCTGGTCGACGACTTCCGCCCGATCGCCGAGCTAATCTGACACCCGCGCCCCCCAATCCCGCCTTGCGAGACCCAACTCTTGGAAAACGCACACTTTTTTCGCGACCGACTGGCCGCCGGCCAGACCCTGTTGGGCACGTGCATTACGTTTGTCGACCCGACGGTGACCGAAGCCCTGTCGCGCGTGCTCGACTTCGTGTGGATCGACACCGAGCACAATCCGCTGTCGCTGGAGCGCGTGATGGGGCACATCATGGCGACCAAGGGGAGCCAGACAACGCCGATCGTGCGAGTGGCGGCCAACGACCCGGTACTTATCAAGCCGGTGCTCGACATTGGCGCCGCCGGCGTGATCGTGCCGCTGGTAAAGACGGCCGACGACGTGCGGCTGGCGGTGGCGGCGTGCCGCTATCCACCCGAGGGCGTGCGCGGGTTCGGTCCGCGACGACCTAGCAACTACGGCGCGGTGGGCGGTCCCGAGTATTGCCGCAACGCCAACGAGCAGATCATCACGATCGTGCAAATCGAGCAGGCCGAAGCGCTAAAAAACTTGTCGGAGATTCTGGCCGTGCCCGGCTTGACGTCGATCGTCGTCGGGCCGAACGACTTCGCCGCCTCGCTGGGGTACACGGGCCAGCCGAACCATCTGGAGGTCGTCAAAGCGATCGACACCGTGATCGCCAAAGCGCGCGCCGCAAAAGTCGCCGTGGGAATCGCCAGCGGCGACGATCCCGAGCAGCTCAACGCGTGGGTCGAGAAAGGCGTCAACTGGCTGGCCATCGCCGCCGATTTTATTTTGCTCACGCGATATGCGTCGCAACTGGTGGCTCGCGTTCGACAGTCACGCGGAACGGGATGATTTAGCAGGCAACTCAAGGGTTCTTCATGCCCAACGTATTGATTACGACCGAAGCGTTGCGAGAGGCTGATGGGCCGCACTTGAACGTGCTTCGCAGCGCCGGCTACGAAGCGCGTTATCCGGCCAAGCGCTTGCTGTTGACCGAGGACGATACGCTGGAGGCAATGGCGGGCTGCGTGGCCGTGATCGCCGGCAGCGAACCGTACACCGATCGCGTGCTGGCCGGGCTACCACAATTGCGCATCATCTCGCGCAACGGCGTCGGCTATGACCGCATCGAGGTCCCA
>CAZUPX010000722.1:0-1546 GCA_964622155.1 uncultured Planctomycetaceae bacterium
CCGAAAGGCAGATCGTGTTGATGCGCATGTAGGCATCCACGATTGCCTGCAGACCGGCGTCGGTGCAATTGCGAATGTCGCCCGTCTGCGCAAGCACATCGTTCAGGATTCCACGGGCCGCATCGATGTTCTGCTGCGAGAAGGGAAACTCGCTCTGGCCCGCTTTCGCGGCGAGGCACCAATCGAATGTGGCTGTATGAATCGACAAAATGTCACCCACTCCCGCAATGTTCAGGTCTGCCGGGGCGGTGCGCAGGAGGTCATAATCGATCACCAACGGGTCTGGACTGGTCGTGCCCAGGTATTCCACTTTGTGGTTGCGACGCACCCCGGCAGCCGGCGTTACAAAGGCATCGACACTGAGAACGGTGGGGATGCTGACCAGCCGGATACCGCGTTTCCAGGCCATGTACTTGGCCAGGTCGATGGCCTGCCCGCCACCGATCCCTACGACGGTGTCGCAGTCGGGCGCCTTGGCAAGTTGCTGCTCGATGACGTCGACTTCCATCGATTCGACCATGATGATCGCAACGGGGCGACCGCCGAGACGGTCTTTCGTGACGCGCCAGGGGACGTCCATCGTGGTCACGACAAATCGCCCCAGCTCTTTACCCAATCCATCGACGCTGCCGGCGCCAAACTGCTGGGAGCGCACATTGGTGTTGCCTTCGATCTTCATCTGCAGTGACTCCGGTTATCGATTGCCAGCTGGCGTTGGTTGCTGCGAGCTCTCGGACGACGGAATTAGGTTGCTGGCGGCGCCTCGCTGCGGGGTGGTCCGGCTTGTCCCCGAGCGATGCGGCCGCGGACGACAAGCAAATAGATCACGACGCCGATGACACAGGCTGCCAATGTGCTCTTGGCCGAAAGATGAGCGATGGCGCCGGGCGTCGTGTCGGCGTCGGGAATCGTGAGCGCGGCCACAACCGCCATCGTCCAAACCAATGCGGCGATCCGCACCGGCGCTTGAAACGGTCCCAGCGAGAATCCACCTGCCCGGCCGCGCGCCCGAAACGAGGCCCATACGATGCCCGCGTAACCAAGGAAGCCCGCGGTCGCCGAGATACTGGTGATGATCTCCAACCGTCGAAAGCCCAAGATGACAGCGGTCGAAATCACCCATACCAGCAAAATGGCCCCGGCCGGAGTCTGCCAGCGGGGATGCACGGACTTGAGCGGATCTGAGAGCGGAAGCATGTTATCGCGCGCCAGAGAGAAAACCAGTCGGGTTGTGGCCGCCATGCTGGCCACGCCGCAGGCGAAGATTGAAACTACCACCACGAGCATCACCAGCGGCATCCATGTACTTCCCAGCTTGTCGGCGAGAATTGCGATTACGAGATTGTCCTGCTGCCCGCCAACTGACGCGTCGTCGATACCCAAGATCAGGCCGGCCAACAACAAGACTCCGCACACCGCCGCACTCACCTCGGCCAGCAAGATCACGCGCGGGATAATCTGTTTGGGCCGGTGTGTCTCTTCAGCCAGGTCAGCGGCTGCCTCGAATCCGGTCAAGCACCACGCTCCCATTAACAGAGATAGGGCG
>CAZUPX010000723.1:0-2101 GCA_964622155.1 uncultured Planctomycetaceae bacterium
GTTCGCCAACGCCGTCAACGTGAGCGACCGCGATTGGCACACTCAATTTCAACTTGCGCTGCTCCAGTGGGCAGCCGGCGATGAGGCCGGTTATCGCGCAACGTGCACCGATCTCGTGGCGCGGCACGGCGACAATCCTTCCACCTCCGCGGTGGTCGGCATCGGGCTAGCCTGCGTTGCCGGCGAGCGCGCCCTCGACGATATGAGCAAGGTGCTGCAAATCGCACAGCGGGCCGTGGCCTCCAATCCGCTCAACCCCGCGTTCCAATTGTTGCTCGGCGCCGTGCAATTCCGCGCCGGCCACACACAACAGGCGATTCAAAGGCTCAAAAAGTCGCTGCCGATGCACTCCTTTGCCGCGCTGGCCGCGCCCCGGCGGCTCGACCAGATCCGCATCAGCCGGCTCACGGGCGAAACCATTCTGGCGCTGGCGTATCACGAGGCAAAGGACGAGCAGGCGCTGGCCAAGCAACTCGACGTGCTCGGCGACCTGGTCGAGGAGCTCGAAGCGACGGCTCCTCAATACAGCCAAGGGCTCGGCGAGTGGGCGCTTCCGCTGGCCATTCTGAGCGCCAAGCGCGAGCTGTCGCGTTTGGAAGCCGACGCCGCGAAGTGACCGCCCGATCGGCGGTGTCGCGGCGAATTCTCGCCCGCCTTCTCCGCCTTTATCCGCGACATCTGCGTAATCCGTGGATTGTTCGATTCGACTTCGGGAGCGATCCTCAGATTTCGCAGATGGGCGTCTAGAAGGCGTCGTCTATTGGCTGGTGGCCGATACCGTGCCGAGCGAGCCCAAGTCACGCTCGGGTCGAGCTTCTTGCCATTTTCGACTTTTTTCGCTATTTTTTCGGCAGCTATCGCCGGAAACGTCGCATGGAGTTATGGACCCATGGATTTTCCCCCGCGGCGGAACGCATAAACCGCCATGCATCCCTCATTGAAAGGGGCCATTGACCATGAATCGCAAAACACGCCGCGGTCCCTTGTCGCTCCCCTGGCCATCTCAGCGTGCGGCCGAGCGCCCCGATTACTTCAAAGCACATCTTGAGCCGCTTGAGAAGCGGAACCTGCTGGCGACCTATTACGTCGACGACAACTGGCAGGACCTTGACTTTAACGGCACTTTGGACATCGGCGACTCCGTTCAAAGTGACAACGGCACGGGCGGAGTCTCCGGCACCTACGGCATCGACGCCTTCGGCACGGTGACCAACGCGACATCCGCCATCACAGGTAATCCTTGGCTCGATGGCGCCAACGATGGTTTCGCCTCGCACTTGATCAGCGACGCCATTGAAGAGTCTGCCATCAATGGCGACACGATCAGCATCCTGGAGGGCACCTACACGGAGTCGGATATCGTTGTCGACAAGCAATTGCTCATCAGCGGCGAGGGCACCAGCCTGACGCTGATCGTGCCGGAAACAGCTTCCGCTCAAACCGGCGCCGCCCTGGCCAATTTCGGAGTCGGCACGCACTCGGGTATCGTCATTCGGTCCGACAAGGTGACGGTGCAACAACTGCGCCTCGACGGCAACGGCAATACGTCGGTGGGCGGCTCGCTGAATTATCACCAGGGCATCACGACGCTCTACGACACGCAAAACGGCGGGGCCTACAGCGCCCTGCACGCGGGCACCGACGAGAGCGCTGGCACCGTCAGCCCCATCCAGCTCGGCGTGGTTCCCAGTCCAATCGGCGCTCCGAATCGCAGCATCCCGGAGTTGCTGATTCAAAACGTCCAAGTCGACAACACGTTCTGGCACGGCATCACGCTCTCGGCCCTTAGTGGGCAGTCATACGGGATCTCAGGCACTGCGGCCCAGAACCAGGTCATCAACAGCACCGTCAACAACGTCGGCTCCTCGGGCAGTCAGGATTACGACCGTGTCGGCATTCTGGTGCAGAACCTCGACGACTACCCTGATAGCCTCCCTAATGATTACCTCGATCTTGCTTTCGACGTTCTCGTGCCGGCAGGTTCGATCTTCACTTGCACGATCAACAACGCCGGCGTGGGCGCCGCCGCGAGAGTCTTTGGAACTGCGTCCTACGGCAGCTCGATGAATGCCCGCAATCGCACCGGCATCACCTTCACCAC
>CAZUPX010000724.1:0-4937 GCA_964622155.1 uncultured Planctomycetaceae bacterium
CTCGAGCGTCGACAAATCGAAGCTGTCGCCCGCCTCGAGATAGCTGATCCGCGCGTTCTTGAGTTTGAACGGGGCGCCAGACTTGTCGGCCCCGTCGCCCTTATCATTCGTTTCACACACGGCGTCCGCCAGGTTCATGACGACGACACCGTTGGCGCCGATGACTTGGGTTTCGCGGCCCTTGCGCACCACGACGGCCGTGTTTTCGTCGATGCCCACGCCGTACTTGACCCCCAGGGTTTGCATGGCGACGAGCGCCCGACCGTAGCGGCCCCGAGCCAGGCAATGTTGCTCAACGAACCAGTCGGCGTGCAGAAACCCCAGGCCGGGCGCCAGTTGGCCACGACCAGCCAGCTCGCGGTTCAGCGTCACTCCATCTTGAAGCGTTCGCAGTACGCTCGGGGCGCGAACGTACATCATCCGGCTCATCACAGCCGCGCCGGCACTCGAGCCGGCCACCATTCCGCCGCGGCGGTAGACGTCCCAGATGGCTTCCAATAGTGGCGTGCGCTCACCGGCGCAGGAGCCCAGCGCGGTCGTGATCCGCTCCTGCGATCCGCCGATAAAGTACACACCTCCGGCCGTCTTGATCTGTTCGACCAGCTTGGGATCGGACACGGCCTGGCGGTAGTCGAGGTCGCTGTTGACCACGCGGACAGGGACTAAGAACGGGTCGGCGCCAGCGGCCCGTAGCGTGTCGACCGTGCGGCTGCCGTTGGACAACGGGTCGCCCGAGGCAGTGGGAAAAACCGCGATCTTCGCCCCCGGTCCGCCGGCCAAGTCGACAGTCGTCTTCCAGACATCGCTCTGCTCGTATTTTAGCCCGCCGCCGATTATCACCAACGAACCGAGGTCGGCGTCACCGGCCCTGGCGGCGGCGGCAGTCAGAAGCACCAGAACGCTCAATCTTGTTGTACGAAGCATGGCTATCTGGTTGACAAGGTGGGATGAGTTCGTCCAAACACGGGTGTACTGGTGGGGGAATGTAATCATTATACAGGTCTGAATCTATAGAGAAATTTGTTCCACGGCTTGGTGCGGTGACCAGCGGGCGAAGCTAGAATGTGTTGCTCATTCCGGATTTAGGTCCGCTGGCAACTTCCCCGCTTGCAATCGCCCCTTTGGGACCGCCTTCCATGGAGAGCAGCCACCTACGGAATCTTGCTGTCGCGTTGGCTGCCGCGGCCGCGTATCCAACCCTGTGCCCCGCCGGCGACATCGCGTTCGAGCGAGTCATCGGCACTGAGTTTCCTGGTAAATACAAGCATCCGGCGTCTATCGAGGAGCTGGCCAGCGGAGACCTGTATATTGCCTACTACGGGGGCGACGGCGAGTATGCCGACGTGACGGCCGTGTACGGCATGCGGAAGCGGAAGGGCGAGACGAAGTGGTCCCCGCCCAAAATCATTTGTGACACGCCGTTTCACTCCGACGGCAACGCCGTGGTGTGGCAGGCCCCGGACGGCGTGGTGTGGCTGTTCTACGTGGTCCGCTTTGGCGATACCTGGTCGACCTCGCGGATCAAGGCCAAGCTGTCGCGCGACGACGGCCACACCTGGAGCGACTCGTTCATGGTCGCGCTGGAAGGGGGGATGATGGTCCGCGGCCGGCCGGTGCTGTTAGCCGATGGCGATTACCTGTTGCCGGTCTATCACGAAACGGGGCACGACATGGAGATCGTCGGGCCCGACAGCACGTCGCTGTTTTTGCGATTCAATCCGCGCACCGAAAAATGGAGCGAGACCAACCGTATCCGCTCGCCGAAGGGGAACATCCAGCCTTCGGCTGCACGAGTGACCGACGACTATCTAGTGGCTTATTGCCGCCGCGGAGGCGGATATGGGCCGGGCACAGAGGGATTTATCATTCGCAGCGAGTCGCGCGACGGCGGGCGAACATGGAGCGAAGGGCGCGACACGCAGTTTCCAAATCCCAATGCCGCGGTCGATTTTCTCCGGCTGGCCAGCGGTCATTTGCTGCTCGTGTACAACAATAGCGGCAACGACCGCACGCCGCTGTCCGTGGCCCTGTCGACCGACGGCGACAAGAGCTATCCGCATCGCCGAGACGTTGCCACCGGCGACCACGACTATGCCTATCCCTACGCCATCCAAGCCAAGGACGGCAGGGTCCACCTGGTCTACACCTCCGACAAGCGGAGCGTAATCAACCACGCCGTATTTGAGGAGTCGGCGATCTTGAGCGCCGGCAAAGCGAAATGACCGCCGCCAATGGCCTCGGTTGCCAACTCATAAGACCCTTTGAGACACCAAGGACACAACGCATCATGTTCCTCACTTCCGTGTTCAGTGCCCGTGTCCTTGTGTTCGGCGCGTTTGCTGTACTGCTATCGTGTGGCAACCAGGCTTTCGGCGAAACGTGGGCCGAGAAGCTCGGTTATCCGGCCGGCAAGCGCGTGGTCATGCTCCACGCCGACGACCTGGGCATGTGCTATGAGGCCAACCAGGCCGGCAAGGCCTATTTGACGGCGGGGCACATCCAGTCGGGCGCGCTGATGGTCCCCTGCCCTTGGTACAACGAGATGGCCAATTGGTACAACGAGCACCCCGAGCTCGATCTCGGTCTGCATTTGGCGATGAACAGCGAGTGGAAATGGTATCGCTGGGGGCCAGTGGCCGGCCGCGACAAAGTACCGGGCATGTGCGATCCCGAAGGATTCTTGTGGCGCGAGCAGATTCAAACGGCCCGCTCGGCCACCGGTGAGGAGGTCGATCGCGAGATCCGCGCCCAGGTCGACCGCGCGATTGCCAAAGGAACCAGGCCGGGCCACATCGATACGCACATGGGCACGCTGTACGTGCGGCTCGACTATACCAAGGCCTATTTGAAGGTGGCCCAGGAATATCGCATTCCGGCGATGGTGGTGGAGCAGACGCCGCGCGTGGTGGAGAAGTTCAAGAAACAGGGTTATCCGATCACCGATGAATCGATGGCACTACTGGCAACCTACAAACTTCCGAAGCTCGACGATTTTCACTCCGTGCTGGAGGCCAAGACCTACGAGGAAAAAAAGCAAAAGTTCTACGACCAGGTTCGCGCGTTCGAGCCGGGACTGAACGAGATCATCTTTCACCCGTCGGTGTTGAGCGACACGATGAAAGCGATCACCGGCACCTGGCAGCAGCGCGCCTGGGAAGCCCAGATGTTCGCCGATCCCGAGGTTCACGCTTTCTTCCAGCGCGAGGGTATCGTATTTACCAACTGGAAAGAGATCATGAAGCGCTTCGACGAGCGAAGCGGCAAGAAGTCGCCGGCGGATATCTCGAAGTAAGATTAGGCCTCGTTTCATCCGGCCTACCGAATCGGCTATCATATAGCTTTGCCAACGCAAGTCTTCATCCCCAGCTCAGGAGTGACCCCATGCGCGGCTTGGCGCTCATAGCATGCGTTCTTGTTTCAATGGTTGCAGCGGCGGACGAACCTGGCCGATTGCCGCTGTTGATTAGTCGGCCGGATGCGTTTCAGACGCTCGTCAATCCCCAGTGCTCGCATTGCCGTGACGAGGCGAAGCGCCGTTCTCAAGAGTTGCGGGACGACGATCGCGTCCTGTGCTGGATTCGCGGCTATTCCGACGGTGGCGCGATTCCGATGCGTTTCTTTTTGAATTCGTATCGCGTGATCAGCGACAGCTACGGGGTATTCGTCTACGACCCGGACTCTGGATTTGTCCGCGGCTTCGCGCCGTCCTACGACTTTACGTTCCACGGATGGAGAAATGGAGTGATGGTGATGAAGCACAAGGACGGCACGCTCTACTCTTGCCTGTCCGGCAAAGCCTTTGATGGCCCAAAGAAGGGTGCGCAACTTGAGCCAGTGCCGACGCTGGTCAGCAATTGGGGAGACTGGCTCGAGCGGTATCCGCAGGCCGTGGCTTATCACATGTTCGACAAGTATCAGCCAGCGGATTTGCCGGCCGACGAGACTGAAGGATCGCGCAAGAGCCGAGGAAAGGTCGATGCCCGCTTGCCGGCCGACGAGCCCGTACTTGGAATCGCCGACGATAACCAGGCTCGCGCCTATCGCATCAAGGAACTGGAAGACTCCAAGCTCATCCACGAGCGGGTTGGCGACCGGCAGTGGATCATCCTGTGGAACGGCGCGACCCGAACCGCGGCAGGATATTCGTCGATCGCGCATCCAGCGCCCAAGCAGCCGGGGAGCCCGCGGACACTTACACTGGTGCTGGACCCGAATAGTGCGATCGCGCCGGTTAAGGATCACCAGACCAACTCGCATTGGGACATTGCCGGCCGGGCGGTCGATGGGGAGCTTACGGGATGGACGCTCCAGTGGTTGAACGGCACGCAAGTCAAGTGGTTTGCCTGGGCCGCCGAGTACCCCGACACCTCCATTCATAAACCTTGAAATCGCCTTGATCGCATGAGAATTCGTCAAGCCATGTCGCTTAACCTTTTCGGAAATTCTCTGGCGCTGGTGGGGGTCGCTTGTTTGGCGATTGCCAGCTTCGTCCAAGCAGCGGACACGGATGACCCCTCGTTGCTCGAAAAAACGAAGACCATCTCGGGTACCGCGGAGTTTCTCAAGGCGGTCCCCAAGCGTTTCGCTCGCCTGGTCGCGATAGACCCGGCCACGCGTCAGGTAACGCTGCTTGTCGAAGGGGAGCAACTTTCCAAGGTATGGACGGTTGTTCCCGATGCCGAGTTAAAGGTCAGCGGTTGGTGGGGACGGTTGGAACAATTCCAAGTGGGCGACCGCGTTTGGGCCTGGTTCAAAACAAACAGGGCTTCTCAGCCCGTCGCAATTTCGATGGTGGCCGATGAATTGAGCGAACAAGACATGCACGGTGCGGGCGTGACTTTGTCGCGACGTGATGGAAACACGATCTCGCTCCAGCCCGTTAAAGGGGCCGTCCGTCAGCTCGACGCCTCTGGCGCCGAAGTCCGCCTGGGGAACGT
>CAZUPX010000725.1:0-1816 GCA_964622155.1 uncultured Planctomycetaceae bacterium
CTCGCCGCTGGATTGGTCATCGGCGAAAATAATCTGACTGGCGGTTTTACCAAGGCCGCCGTTCAACCGCTGCCGCACCAAGCATTCCTGCTCGACAAGGTTCTCTCGGCGGAACGGTTCGGCCATATCCTTGCGGACGATGTGGGGTTGGGCAAGACCATTGAAGCCGGTCTGCTCATCACTTGTCTCATGCGCCGCGAGCCACCGCAGCGAATCATGGTGGTGTGCCCGACAGGTCTCGCGCTCCAGTGGCAGGATGAAATGGAGGAGCACTTCGGGCTAAACTTCTCGATCATGGGCGACAACTTCGACGGGAAGCTGACCACAAGTTGGCGCACGCAGTCACTGGTCATCGCACCACTCGACCGGATCAAACGGGACGAATACCGCGAGTTGTTGCAGCAGGTGGGCGGCTTCGATCTAGTGGTTTGCGACGAGGCGCACCGGCTGACGGCCCGGCGTCAGTTCCTTTCACAGAAGTTGGAGAAGACGGCGAACTACCAACTTTTCGAGTTCCTCGTTCAAAGCCGGCTGATTCGTTACGTGGAGAACAACGATCAAACTCCGCGCTCGCCCCGGTTACTGCTGCTCTCGGCGACACCACATCAGGGCGATGATGAGCGTTTCCTTTACCTGCTGAACCTGGCTCGGCCCGACTTGTTCGATCCCGGCAATCGGACGGATGAGCAACTGACCACCGCCGCCTTGGTGGAGACGCTGACCCGCACGCCCAAGTCACGGGCGGTGGATTGGGACGGCAAGCCGATTTTCAAAGGCCACATCACCAAGACGCTCGACGTGCATTGGACGGTGGAAGAGACGGAAGTTTCTCGGCTGCTGACTGAATACATCCTAAAGAGCCTCGACTTTGTGCGGGACTCGGAGCGCGGGACGCAACTCGTGGTGCAACTGGTGATGCACACCTTCCACAAGATCGCCGCGAGCAGTTGGCCGGCGTTGGATCGGGCGTTGCAGCGCCGCCTGGATTCGCTTGACGGGCGGGTGCAGAAACTCAGTGAACTGTTGGGCAACGGCGAGGAGGACGAGGGTGGGGAGGGCGAATCGCGGGACTTCGCCCTGCCGGCCAAGGCCTTCTTCGAGAACGAAAAGGCACTGCTGCAAAAGCTGCTAGGCCAGTTGCGCGGGCTGACGAAGGATTCCAAGTGGGAGCAATGCTCGGTGCTGCTTCAGCAGCTCGATCAGGCGGAACCGGGCGCGAAGGTGCTGATGTTCACCCAGTATCGCGTCACGCAGGAAATGTTGCAGGAAAGATTGGGGAAGTTGTTCCCAAATGTGCCGGTTGAGATTGTGCATGGGGATGTCGAGATGGCAGACCGCCGGTTGGCCCGCATCCGGTTCGAAAACGAGTCGCGCTTCTTGGTTTCCACCGAGGCTGGCGGGGAAGGCGTCAATTTGCAGAAGGCGTGTCACGTCATGGTTAACTACGATCTGCCGTGGAATCCAATGCGCCTTCAGCAGCGGATCGGCCGCCTCGACCGCTACGGCCAGCAACGGGAGGTGCAGGTGTTCAACCTGCGCGTCCCAGATTCATGGGATCAACAAATATCGACGCGCATCCTCGAACGGCTGGAGGTGATCCAGCGGACCATGAGCCTGGCGGGGGCGGGTTTGGTGGAGGATTACCGCGAAATGATCCTCGGCGAGATCGCGGAGCAAATCGACGTGAACCGGCTTTTCACAGAGTCGCGCACGGGCGACGGCGTGAGCGACGGGAAGGTGGACGAGTGGGTTCATGAGGCGGTGCAATCGGTCGAGCGCTGGCGGAACTTATTTGGCCCGGAGCTTGGGATGGGAG
>CAZUPX010000726.1:0-1666 GCA_964622155.1 uncultured Planctomycetaceae bacterium
CGCACGGCATTCTCACCAACTGCGTCGCGCCGGGCTCGATCCTCACGCGCGGCACGCGAGCGTTGTTTTACGGCGACAGCGGCCAAAAGACGCCTATCGCCGAGAGTCTGCTCTCGCACGTGCCGCTCGGCCGGCCCGGAACTCCCGAGGAAATCGCCAGCGCCGTTGCGTTTCTCGTCGCGCCCGAGGCCAGCTATATTAACGGGGCCGTGCTGACCGTAGACGGCGGCTGGACAGCCGGTTATACACGTGATTGGTAGATCCGGGTGGCAGTGGCATCTTGCCAGTGCAGCCCTGAGCGCCCGCGCGCCACGACGTTGAAAGCACTGGCGAAACGCCAGTGCCACCCGATTGCTTTGCCACCCCGCTCCGCGACGCGAAATTTCCCGCCGATGGCCGAAGCTTCCATTGCCGTCCAACACGATGAGTCCGCGCCGCCGCCATCGTTCGCAGCCCCTTGGCCCGGCTCGCACCAGATGCCGCGATGGAACGCCGGCAAGCTGATCGATGCGCCGCGCTTCACCTGGCAAAACTGGTTTGCGATGCTCGGGCCGGGCTTGCTAGTGGGCGGATCGGCCATCGGCGGCGGCGAATGGCTGGCCGGTCCGGCCGTGACCGCACGCTACGGCGGCGCGCTGATGTGGCTGGCCACGTTGAGCATCGTCGGCCAGGTGTTCTACAACATGGAGATCAGCCGCTACGCCCTGTACACGGGCGAGCCGATCTTCACCGGCAAGTTTCGCACGCTGCCCGGCCCGCGATTCTGGCTGTTCGTGTATTTGATTCTCGATTTCGGCGCCGTGTTTCCCTACCTGGCGGCCAACGCGGCGACACCTCTGGCGGCAGTCTATTTGGGGCGCATCCCCGCGGGCACCGAAGACGAATCGCTGGTGCGCGGCCTGGGAATTTTTGTGTTCCTGCTGGCCATGACGCCGCTGATCTTTGGCGGCAAAATCTACAACACCCTTAAGACGCTGATGTCGTTCAAGATCACCGGCGTCTTGGGCTTCTTGTTGTTTCTGGCAATCTTCTTTTCGACGCGCGCGACCTGGACCGAAATCGTCACCGGGTTTTTCAAATTCGGCACCGTGCCCGTCGAACGCGGCGAAGACATCAATGGCAACGGCATGCTCGATCCTGGTGAAGACTGGGATCGTGACGGACACCTGGACGTCGCCGAACGGAAACTAGCACCCACGATCGACACCGACCGCGACGGCAAGTTAGACGCCTGGGCCGACGTCGATGGAGACGGCAAGCCCGACAGGTTCGAAGACCTCGACAAAGACGGCATTCGCGACGGCGACAGTACCGAAAACGTGTTTGTCGCCCTGGCGCAAGGCCGCCCATTTCCAACCATCGATTTCAGCACGATCGCGCTGTTGGCCGCGTTCACCGCCATAGCCGGCTGCGGTGGGCTGTCGAACGCGCCGATCAGCAACTACACGCGCGACCAGGGCTGGGGCATGGGGCACCACGTCGGCGCGATTCCTAGCGTCATCGGTGGGCACAATATCGAGCTGTCGCATGTGGGCATGGTCTTTCAGCCCACCGCCGACGCCATACCGCGCTGGCGGCGATGGTACAAGCACGTGCTGCGCGATCAGTTGGTCATCTGGATGCCGGCCTGTTTCCTGGGCATGGCCCTGCCGAGCATGCTCTCGGT
>CAZUPX010000727.1:0-4162 GCA_964622155.1 uncultured Planctomycetaceae bacterium
AACAGGTCGTCGGGCTTGATCTTGTGCAAGCCGAACCAACGCTCCAACACGACCGTTGGAACGAGGTACGTGCAAGCCGCCGCGACGAGCTTATCGGACAGCGTGACCTGGTCACGCAAATCCTCGAGGTACACCAGCTCGGCGTTCAATTTGAAATCGAACCGCTCCATAAACTTGCGGCTGGTCAGCACGTGGCGAATGTCGCACTGGGCGATGCAGTAATTCAGCGTGTCCGAGGAGACCGTGTAGTTGAGGTTCACCGTCACGCGGCCCGAGAGCGTCACGGCGGCGTTGGCCAGGACGCCGCCGGCCGATGGCGGAATCAGCAACCCCACCAACTTCTCATCGCGCGTAAAGACGCTTCGCTCCAGCAGCCGGCGGAAGATCAGAGTGCGCATCAGCAAACTGCCGCCGGTCATGCTCACGCCGGTCGAGTCGATGACCTTTTTCTTGGACAGCGCCCTGTGGCATTGGCGCAGAAAAGCTCGCGGCAGCATGATCGAGCGAGATTGGTATTCCATCGCTTCGTGCTCACTTAGTGGGAATCGGTTTGATGGAGCGGGACGCCTGCTGAATTAGACAGGCCCTCCGCCCGGGAGCGTCACGAAACCGGTCGACTCGGTGTCCCGGTCAGCCATCAAGATAGTTATTTTGGGGATTTTGAGATAGCCATGCAGCCGCCCAACCCTTACCACACCCGGGCCACCCCGTACCGATCGAAGATTGCGTCATTGGTCACGACTGGGACTTGTTCCACGTACGCCTGCGCTGCCAACAGCCGGTCAAACGGGTCGCGGTGATGGTACGGCAGGGCCATCTGTACGTCGGCTTGTTCGATTGTGATGGGCAGCACAGTGGTACGAAGGTCGCTCATCGCCTTCGTCATCCATTGGCGAAAGGGTAACGCAAGCGAGAGCTTCCCAAGGGCAATCTTGATCGATAACTCCCAGATCGTCCCGGCGCCTAATAGAAGCTCGTTGGATGGTTCCTGTAACGCGGCAATCGCACTTGGGCCGAGCTGCGCCGGGTCGTCGACCGCCCAAATCAACGAATGCGCATCAAGCAGTAACCTCACTTCGTGTATTCCTTGAAGTCGTCAAGGGGCGCGTCGAAATCCGGCGTGATATTCAGCACAGTCCCGCGCAGCGTACCGAGAGCCCGCTGCACCGGCGTCTCCAAGGCGGCGGCCACAATCCGCGCAACGGGATGGTCATTCTCGGTGATCAACACTTCATCGCCCGGACTCAGTCCGCGAATTAGCTCTGACAGCTTCGCTTGTGCTTCCTGAATCGAGACCGTCGTCATGCTGTTGTGTATCCAGAGTTGAAGCCCTGCGTGTGAGGCAGGGGGACTTTGCAACCTTAATTTACGCAATGCATTGTACACACCACCGTGGAGATTGATCTACACCGGCTCGTCGACAACCGGGTTTGACAGCGACCCGATGCCGCCGATTTCGATCGTCACGGTGTCTCCGGCCTTGAGCCAGACGGGTGGCTTGCGGGCCATTCCCACGCCGTGTGGCGTGCCCGTTAGGATCACCGTGCCTTGCGCGAGCGTCGTGCTGCCGCTGAGGAACTCGATCAGGGCCGGCACGTCAAAGATCATGTCGTCGGTATTCCAGTCCTGCATCGCCTCGCCATTGAGGATGGTTTTGATTGGCAGCGCGTTGGGTTTTGCCAGTTCGTCGGCCGTGACTAGCACGGGGCCGAGCGGGCAGAAGGTGTCGAACGTCTTGCCCCGGCACCATTGGCTGCCACCCATTTCCTTTTGCCAGTCGCGGGCACTGACGTCGTTGGCGCAGGTGTAGCCCAGCACATAGTCGAGAGCTTTTTCGCGAGACACGTTCTTGCACGTCTTGCCGATCACGACCGCCAGCTCGCACTCATAATCGACCTGTGCACTGGCCAGCTTTCGCGGCAGCACGATCGGGTCGCCGGGGTTTTGTACGGAGGTGATGGTCTTCATGAACAATACCGGCCATTTCGGAATCGGCGAATTTCCCTCCGCTGCGTGCCGCCGGTAATTCAGCCCGATGCACAAGATGCCCGTGGGCACGACGGGCGCCAACAACTTCCGCACGTCGGCCGCCTTGTTGCTGACTTCGTAGCGCCCGAAGATATCACCCGTGATCTGCCGCGCGATGCCATCGCCCAGTTGGGCGGCGTAGTGGATTTGTTGACCGCTATCCTGATAACGAATGATTCGCATGGTGTGTGGATTCCATATCGGCCTGACGGAACGGCTCGATTATTTGCCGCCGCCGGCCGCAGCGTCAATGACCGGGACATTTTGGTTGTTTCCTTCGGTGAAGTGTGACACTTGCATCGAAGGCATGATATACTGCCGATATGAGTCAAGAATTCGATGCAATCTATGAGAATGGGGTGCTTCGTCCTCTCAAGGCCGTCGACCTTCGAGAGCATGAGGTGGTCACCGTCTCCATTGGCCAGAGTTCGAGTGATGATGCATCTCCATTGGGTCTAGGCGCACGGCAGCGAGAGATTCTTGTCTCCTTTGTAGCAAAGTTGGAATCTCTAGCTGATGTCGGGGTCGCCGACGGTTTCTCCAACCGCCAGCACGACCAGCAGCTCTATGGCGAGCCGAGATAATCGATGATCTTCGTCGATACCGGGGCGTGGTTCGCATTGTCGGTACCCACCGATCTGGACCACGCGGCAGCCAATTCCTTCGTCCAGAACAACCGCGAGCCACTTTTCAGCACCGACTACGTCGTGGATGAGCTGCTGACGCTGTTTCGCGTCCGTCGTCAGGCTCAGCGGACCTCGCTGTGGATGGACGAGGACTATTTTAGGGGCGGCTTAAGCCTTATCCGAGTCACTACGGCGGACTTTGATCGTGACTTTGCAATCTATCGAAGCTTCGCCGACAAGCTGTGGAGCTTCACAGACTGCACCAGCTTTGCCGTGATGGAGCGACTCGGCACTACGCAGGCATTTGCGTTCGACGATCATTTCCGGCAATTCGGCGCAATTTCGATCCTGCCCTGACGCTGCGAGCCGTCATCAACATACACGTCGGCTAGGCGATAGTTGCGGCCGCTGTAGCGATCGGTCAGGCGCTGGCGGGAAGCAAGGAAAGCCGGCGATCGATGAGTGTACTTGCCGACAAAAGCTGCGAGCGCGGCCGCTGGCGCATCAGCCCTAGCGCCTGGGTGTGCAACACGATCAGTTGCTTGCGGGCATCATGCAACCGCATTAGGATTGGAGGGCCAATTTGAGAAATAATCGGTTCCAGTGCGGCAACTCAGGCGGATAGGCCCCCACGCGTCTATGTCCGGCGACTCGATTGACTCATCCAGGGCCGAAGGTAAGGTCGCCGCCGGACGGCTGGCACCCTGGAACGTTGGCCAGTTGCCAGCTCCGCCCTCTCCCGGTTGGCGACTGTGGATCGGATTGCTAGGGCCGGGCGTCGTTCTGGCCGGCACGTCGATCGGCTCGGGCGAGTGGCTGTTCGGGCCGGCGGTGAGCGCTCAGTACGGCGCCACGATCCTGTGGCTGGCGTCGATCAGCATCATCCTGCAGGTGTTTTGCAACCTGATGATGATGCGCTACACGGTCTACTGCGGAGAGCCGATCATCGTGGGCGGATTGCGGACCTGGCCCGGTCCCGGATGGTGGATCGGCGTGTATGCGCTGTTGGACCTGGCGTCGATCTGGCCGTACAACGCCTCGAATGCCGCCGTGCCGCTGGCGGCTGCCATCTTGGGCCACTTGCCGGGCGAGAACTCGCTGCGGATCGCCGGATATTTGATGACCGAAGGGCAGTTGATTCGCGGCCTGGGCTTTCTCATCTTCATCCTCGCCTTCGTGCCGCTGGTATTTGGCGGCACGGTGTATCGCATGCTCGAGCGGATTATGAGCTTCAAGCTGGTGTTCGTGCTCGGTTATCTGGTGGTGATGGCCATGTTAGTGGTTTCGCCGCGCGTAGCCTGGGAAGTCGTCACCGGATTCGTCCGTTTCGGCGACTATCCGCAACGGGCCGACACGATCATTGTCGACCGCCACTTTGCGCTGTCGGTGCGCGACGGCGATACGACCTACATCATCAAGGGGACCGACGAGCCGACCGGCACCATCATCGGCGAGTTTCGCGTCAACGGCGAGAACTTGACAAAGAAAGTGCCGGCCGAGCTCAAGCC
>CAZUPX010000728.1:0-3720 GCA_964622155.1 uncultured Planctomycetaceae bacterium
ATGCGGTGAGGCTCAAAACTCCGCATTACCCGGCGTCCTTGGAAAGGGAATCACGTCGCGGATGTTCGCCATGCCCGTGACGAATTGGACCATTCGCTCGAGGCCTAAGCCGAAGCCCGAGTGGGGCACCGTGCCGAAGCGCCTGAGGTCCAGATACCACCAATAGCTCTCGGGATCGAGTTTCTGCGCGCGCATTCGCTCGGTGAGCACGTCGAGGCGTTCCTCGCGCTGGCTGCCGCCGATGATCTCGCCGACCTTCGGCACCAGGATGTCCATCGCCCGCACCGTGCGGCCATCGTCGTTGACCCGCATGTAAAAGGGCTTAATCGTGCTGGGGTAGTCGAAGAGGATCACCGGCCGCTTGACGTGCTCTTCGGTCAAATACCGCTCATGCTCGGCCTGCAAGTCGTGGCCCCAAGCGACGGGATACTCGAACGGCGCGCCTGACTTGGCCAGGATCTCAACGGCCTCGGTATACGGAAGCCGCACAAACTCGCCCGATGCGACACCTTCGAGCGTGGCCAGAATTGTCGGCTCTACGTGAGTATTGAAAAACTGCATGTCATCACCGCATCGAGCCAGTACGTCGGAGATGATTCGCTTCAAGAATCGCTCGGCCAGATCCATGTTGTCGACCAGCTCGAAGAACGCCATTTCGGGCTCGACCATCCAGAACTCCGCCAGGTGCCGGCTGGTATTCGAGTTCTCGGCGCGAAACGTGGGGCCGAAGGTATAAACCTTGCCGAGGGAGCAGGCAAAGATCTCGGCCTCAAGTTGTCCGCTGACAGTCAAAAAAGCCGGTCGATCGAAAAAGTCCTGAGCATAGTCGACCGTGGCGCCTTGCTTGGGCACCTTGGCCAGGTCGAGCGTGGTGACCTTGAACATCTCGCCCGCCCCCTCGCAGTCGCTGGCGGTAATGATCGGCGCGTGGATATAGAGAAAGCCCTCCTCTTGAAAGAAATTGTGGATCGAGCGGCACACGCAATTGCGCACCCGTGCGATCGCCCCGAACGTGTTGGTTCGCGGCCGCAGGTGCGCCAGCGTCCGCAAGAACTCGAACGAGTGCCGCTTCTTTTGCAGCGGATAGGTCTCGGGATCGGCCAACCCGTGAACGACGACACCGTGGGCCTGGACCTCCGTGGCCTGGCCTTTGGCGGGCGAGGCTTTCACTTCGCCGTCTACGGTCACGCTGCAGCCGGCCGTGAGGTGCTTGATTTGGCTCTCATAATTCGGCAGCGCGGCCTCGGCGATGATCTGGATGTTGGCGATTGACGAGCCGTCGGTCAGCTCCAGAAAGCTGAAGCCTCCTTTCGAATCGCGGCGCGTGCGAATCCAGCCCTGCAGGCGGACGCTCTTACCGACGGACTCCGCCCGACGAGCTTCGGCGACTGTCATCTTTTGGGGCATGGAATTCTGCCAGGGGTGGCGCGGGCATGCGGCCCGCGTATGCACACTCGATCGCACTGGCGACACGCCAGTGCCACGCAACGCCGTTAACCCTCGGTTTCTGGGTGCCACTGGCATCTTGCCAGTGCTGGCCCTAGCGCCTTGGCACACTGGCGGGACGCCAGTGGCACCAGACTCGATGTACCAAACTCGATGTATTCGGGCCGTTCAAGGGTTAACGGCGTAGAGTGCCACGCTCCGTTCTAGTGCTCCTTCCAGCAAGTTCGGACCTGACGCCCCTAGTGAGGGAGCACGAATCCCGCAGGGTTTCGTGCGGTCTAAGTCATTCGGAAGCAGGAATAATGTTCGTGGCACTGCCACTAGTGCTCGCGCGCGGCCAACCATCGCTCGGCATCCAGCGCGGCCATGCACCCGGTGCCGGCCGAGGTGATCGCCTGCCGATAGTAGTCGTCGGCCACGTCACCGGCGGCGAACACGCCCGGCACGCTGGTCGCCGTGCGAAATGGCGCAGTCCAAACGATGTATTGCTTGTCCGTTAGCTCAAGTTGACCCTCGAGGAACAGCGTGTTGGGCGTATGGCCGATGGCCAGAAACACACCGCTGGCATCGAGAGACTTCAATTTGCCGTCAACCGTGCTCTTGAGGACGACGCTGTTGACCCCCTCCTTGTCGCTGCCGCGCACTTCGTCGAGTGAGTGATTCCAGACCAGGTCAATTTTCTTGTTTTGCTCGGCACGATCGGCCATGATCTTCGACGCTCGCAGCCGATCTCGCCGGTGTACGAGGTAAACGACGCTGGCGAACTTTGACAGGTACGTGGCCTCTTCGACGGCCGAGTCGCCGCCACCGACCACCACTAGCGGTTTGTTCCGGAATCGGGGCAGCGCCCCGTCGCACACGGCGCACGCGCTGACGCCGCGGTTCTTGTAGGCTTCTTCCGATGGCAGACCCAGGTAGTTGGCTCGCGCGCCGGAGGCCACGATCACCGTCTGGGTCTGGGTTGTTTCGCCGCTTGAGGCAAACAGGTGAAACGGATGCCGCTTGAAGTCGACCTTTACAATGTCGTCGGTCATGATCCGCGTGCCGAAATTCTTGGCCTGCTGTCGCATCAGCTCCATGAGCTCTGGCCCGCTGACGCCGTGCTTCGAGTGGGGCGCCATGGTTTGCCGCACTTCGGGAACAATGGCACTGTCGAGATATCCCTCCAGGTTGCCCGCCGGAAATCCGGCATAATTCTCGACCTCGGTGGTCAGGTTCAACTGCCCGAGCGGCAGCGTGCCCGCCAGCCGGTTCTCCTCGGTGATCGCCCCTTCGAACACCAGTGGCCGCAACTCCGCCCGCGCGGCATAGATGGCCGCCGACCATGCGGCCGGGCCGCTGCCAATGATGACCACGTCTTCGACTGCCAAGTGACGTCCTTCCGCGAGAGAGAGCCGGTGCGTCGATAACCGTGCGACGTGGGGAAATTATAAGCCGCTGGTACCGCGCGTCCATGCCCATGAAAGGCGCGGGCAATCGGCTGACGCATTAGCAACGCCCGCGTCGGCTTACAGCGCCGGGTCGCTGGCTTCGATTTGCACAGCCTTGTGTCCGTCGACAGCACCGGCACGGCCGTGGAACTTGATCTGACCGTCGGCCCGCAGGGTCACAGCCGCTTGCGGATCTTGATCGGTGGCAATGATGTCGCCAACCTGCAAGTCGGCCAGGTCCGTGGCCGTGATGTTGACGTCGGCCAGATGTGCGACCAGCTCAATGAGTTCGATTTCATCGTCGTCGCTTGGTGTCATGCGTGCGACGGCGCTCGCGGCCCGATCCGGTCGTGCACAAGCGGCCAGCGACGCACCGATGGGCGCCAACGCAGACGTCGGCATACAGAGTGACATCTTGCCCCGCGATTCGCCCAGCCCCAGCTCGAAACGCACCACCACGACCACGTCGTCGTCAGCAGCGATGCGCACGGCCCGGGGATTGCTCTGGACGCGCTCCAGAGCCGGCTTCAGATCAACCAGGCTCTGCCAGGCCTTGATCAGCTCGTCGATCAACAGGGCCGTGATGCGAAGAGTCAACCGCTCTTCAATCTGCGTCAGTGGCCGATCGATCACGATGCTCGGCTCGCGACCACCCCCCAGCATCCGGTCGAGCATCGGATAGAGAATCTCGCGGTCGATGTCGAAAAGCAATTGCCCCGTTAGCGGAGTGGCACGCAGGACGTTCAAGCAACCAGGGTTGTCGAGGCTAGCGCGAAACTCGCCCCAGGTGAGCTCGTCGACCCCGCGGAGCTTGACGGCGACATTGGCACGCAACACACCGCTA
>CAZUPX010000729.1:0-1925 GCA_964622155.1 uncultured Planctomycetaceae bacterium
CTCGGCGATCGAAATCGTGCAGAGCGATTGGCGGGGATTCACGGAGACGCGGCCGGACGTCTGTGGGACCGCGGCAGAGCGGACGAGGCTGCCGAACATTATCACGCCGCCGTCGCGATCCTCGAAAAACGGGCCCGCAAATTCCCAGCGCAGTCTGACGACACGCGTCTCTTTGCCGACCGGACGATCGACCTGGCGAGGATCATGGCCTACGGCGCCCGAACCAACGACCCAGCGGAAACGTGCCGTCTGTGCCTGCGCGCGAGTGAGATTCTGGACGAGAGTTTGCAGAAGGATCCCGCCCGACGAGCATTCTTGGCCGTTGCTGTACGGGCCTACTGCGAACGATTGCTGAATGGCCCCGAACGCCTTCCAGAGGCGGAACAAATGATGACCTGGTCGACCCCCATCGTCGAGCAAACGATCATTGACATTGCCCTTCTCGACAAACTGACCTCGGATCACGCCGCCCCCCAATACATTCGACACATTGCGGCCGAGACCCAACGCTGGTTGGCCAAGATTCTTACTTGGACGAATCGTGCCGCCCAGGCCGACCAGATGTGGCTCCGCACGATCCACTCGTTCAAGGCAATTGCTGACGATCATCCTGACCAACAGATCCATGTCCGAGATCCACTCCAGGATTATCGCCAGTATTTGGGAGTGCGGGTGGAGCAGCTTAGGAAAGCCGGGCAGCCCGACGAAGTGCGCGAGCACTATGAAAGGGTGGTCGAGGCGCTAGCGAAACTCGCCGCCGATAAAAAACTCCCGCAGCGTGACGGCTGGTATCGCAATTGGGAAGCCGACACCCTGGTGCAACTTGCGCATGCGCTTGAAGAAGCCGGGCGCAATAGCGAGGCACAAGACGCTTATCGACGCGCCACTGAAACCGCCGAACAGCTCGTTCACAAATTCCCGGACAATCAAGACTATTGGAGCACCTGGACGAACTTCACGTTCGAGTGGACGTGGTTCGAATACAACAACCATCTCGACGACAAGCAACGCATCCGCAAGCAAATTGAAACGGCCGAGGGCCAAGTAAGGGACCATCCGAAGGACCGCATGGCCCGCACGAGACTGGCCATCCTTTGCTTCCGCCTGAGCCAGCGGTTGCTCCAACAAGAGGGCGACCTGGCGGCGGCAGCGCCGCTTGCGCAGCGGGCCTCCGCGCTTTTTGGTGCGCTGGCCGACGAGTTTCCCCGCGACACAATTTTTTTGGAGCACGTGGGGTGGGGCCATCGCGATCTCGGCGACATCGCACGGCGGGCAGCCAGGCTGGATGAGGCGCGAGACCATCTTCAGGCTGCGGCCGAGGCCTGGGGCCGGCTCGCGGCGGATAAGAGCATCCCACAGCGCGACGGGTGGTATCGCAATTGGCAAGCCGACACTCTCGTTCAACTTGCGCAGGTTCTCGCTGCTAGCGGCCAACTACAGGAGGCCGCGGACGCGGCCCGGCGAAGTGTGGAAAGCTGCGAGGCGCTGGTGATCGAATTTCCGCGCAATACCGAGTATCGATCAAGAATGGTCTTGGCGGCGCGCGTTCTTGCCCAGCGACTGGTGGCGGCTGGTCGCCCGCAGGACGCGGTCGAACCCGCTCGCCGGCAAATCTCGCTTTTCGAAAAGCTGCAGGCCGACTTCCCGCAGGAAAACTTCAAAAACACGATCGGATGCGCCTACCTGACGCTCGCCATCCCTTTGACGGAAAGCGGCCAAGTGGACGAAGGCAAGCAGGCCTGCGAAAAGGCCATCGAGCTTGCGCCAAGCGACTCGGCCACGCTGAATTACTTCGCCTGGATCCTGGTGGCGGCCAGCGATGTGAAGCCGGCCCTCGCGGCCCTGGCCGTCCAAGCCGCGCTTCAGGCCACGAAGGCCGCGCCCGACGCCGCAAACCTCTGGAATACGCTGGGCGTGGCCCAGTA
>CAZUPX010000730.1:0-8534 GCA_964622155.1 uncultured Planctomycetaceae bacterium
CCGACTGCTCGAGCGCGGCCGGGCAGTATCACGATAGAAGCTGCAGCTGCTTGTCGGACCGCATAGGCTTCTTGGGTTTGACGCGACCTTCTGATATACCGATCATCTTTCGGCAAATGATGTCGATCAGCAACGGAGGGACGCTTTCGCCAAGTACCTTGGCAATTAGGCTGCGAGGGACAACTTTGCCGTCAATCTTAAAGCTGTAATCGTAGTCAGCCACGGTTTGCAGGATCATTGCTTCATAGAGCGACAAGACTCGGTTTTGGCTGGGATGAATCTTGTTGTCCGAAGCTTCAAACTGCATGTTTCGCGTCAACGCTCTTGCGGGCTCGTCCCAGAGCATTCGGCGATATGCAGAGTGGTAACCGCGAATGAGCCTCCTCTTACCCGTTTTTCGATCGATGATATTTGGCCTTGGAAGCAAGCCTCCACATTTTTCACAATAAATCGGCGTGCTCTTACTAGACGTCCAGCGGCCGTCTTCTTGGACATCGCGGTGTAATGGGTTGTTCTGGTAGCCGCAGCCCTCTGCCACACACTGATTGTTGTATGCCGTGTCGCCCTCCCGCGTATGCGAGACCCACCAATACTTCTCATCCTTCATCAACGGGACGTAGTGGTATTCGTTAAAGTCTGGCTTTGCCTCAAAGCCTTTCCGGCTGTCCAGGCTCGGTAGATGTCCTATTGCATCTCGAAGCGTCCTGACAGGTCGGTGGTCGCTGTCCTGAAAAAAAGACCTGCTCTGTGCTTGGGCAAACTCGATCCCTTTGGGATCTCTCGTGTAGATTGCGATTAGCCTTTTCCGCGTCTGTGGAATTCCGAAGTCCGAGCACGCAACGACTTCAGACCAACCTGAATACTCGGAGCCCAGCCGCCTCGTTATGTAGTCTAGGATCAAAACGTCCTTTCCGTGCTCGTCCTGAATCACCGTCCTTTCCATGCCGGGTACGTTCTCAATAAGCACCCAAATTGGGCGCAAGGCATTGATGATTTGCATGGTTGGGATCACAAGTCGATTGCGCTCATCAATCTCAGAGCGATTCCCAATACGTGCCTCATGCTTGAGTCTTCCGGCTCCGTTTGAGGACATTCCCTGGCATGGCGGCGTCGCGTACAGCAAGAACAACTCTTCGGTCCTCTTCGACGCGCGAACGGAATGCAGCAAGTCGTCCTTTACTTCCCTGATGTCCCCCAGAAATGCCTGGGTATTGGGAAAGTTTTGCTTGTAAAGCGCGTGCCGGTCCCGAAGAAGTTCATTACTGGAAAGAATCTTGATGCCGTTTGCAACAATCCCAAGTTCGCCAATTCCGGCGGATGAAAACAGGCATAAGGCCTGACGTTCAGTCATGTCACAACTTTCTGGACCTGAATCCATATCTCGGTAGGCGGAGACGCGGCTCTATTCAACGTCGTCCAGCATTTTCAAAACAGGTTCTGCTATTGCTTGCCCCAACAAGGGTGGAACCGCATTGCCAATTTGATATGCGATGTCGGTCTTCGACCCACAAAAGTGGAACGAATCGTCGAAGCCCTGTAGCCTTGCTGCTTCCCGGGGCGTGATCGCTCGGTCTTGAAAAGGGTGAATGCACCTGCTTGAAGCAGGACTCGTGAACTTGACCGTGATCGTATTTGCAGGCTCATTGGGGTTCAGCCGAGAGTAACACGAACTAAATCCGCTGGACACCATGTCCTCCGGGATACTGTTTATGTTGTCACCGGCATGTCGAATCACTTCCAGTAACTTTGGGTTGTGGTTGGTGGCAACGTGGTGAGTTAGTTCGGAGCAAGCTCCCCGTCGGTCGATTTGGTACTGTGTAGCGGGCTTTTTGCGGTACCGAGCCACTTGCTTGCCGGGTTCGACGGGAGGCAAGTCTCCGATTGCATCCATCACGGTCAATGCAGCCGGCAGGTCCACATGGCCGGTGATCATGCGGGATCTGTCACGATAGCCGATTCCCTTTCCCAAGTACGCATGAGTCGGGGACGGGAAGCTGATTGGGCCGCGATCGCGTCGGCCAATCATTATGAACCGCTCTCTTTTCTGGGGAACGCCGAAGTGCGCTGCATTCAATATCCGCCAGTCAGTGCTGTAGCCGAGCTGGCGAAAGCACTTTTCAATTGTGGACAATGTGTCACCCTGATTGAATGTCAGCAATCCGACCACGTTTTCCATCACGAAAACGCGAGGGCGAAGCTTGGATACATAGAGTGCAAAAGTCTCAAAGAGGCCATTGCGAGGGTCGTCTTCATCGGATGACCGAAACGGACGAAGTGACGAGAAGCCTTGGCACGGCGGTCCGCCGATAATTAAGTCGATCTGTCGACCGTTGACGACTTGCCCGAGATACGACGGCTTTATATTTCGGATGTCGTCGTGAAGCACATGGCACTTCAAATGATTGGCAGCGGTGGTTGCTGTAGCGTAAACGGCGTTGTCAATCGCAGCTACGACTCGAAGCCTGCTGCTATGCTTTTCAAACCCGTACGCGAATCCACCCGTGCCACAAAACAGGTCTAGGATTCCATAGTGTCGCGTGCGACGTCTTGTTGAACGTCTGAACTCGACTCGCAGCTGTTTCTGTGAAGTTCTCTGTCGTCCATTAGGTGTTACGGAGGTAGCCAAATCTCGATTTCTCCTCTGCGATCGCTGTGGGAATATGGGCGTGTCGACTAGGGACGCGACACTTGACGGTTTCGGAGACTCTAGAGCAACCGGCCAGCAGCAATCAAGGTTGGAGATCGTAGAATCTAGGTGCTGCCGGTGTTGTCATTCAGGAATCTCACGAGCCGTCGTTTCACGCTTGCTAGCTTGTTCAGCCGACACTCCCATATCGTCACCACGTGCCACCCCATCCTCCAAAGCTTGCGCTTGACTTTCCGATCTCGTTTTATGTTGCCGTCTATCTTCTCGTTCCAAAATGACTCGTTTGATGTTGGGCGCCTGCCTTTCCTGCAACTGTGCCCGTGCCAGAAGCATCCGTTTACAAAAATGGCAAGGTTGTGAGATTCGAGTACAAAATCTGGCCGACCTGGAAGCTCTTTGTCATGCTCGGCATAGTTGACACGCATCGAATCGAGAAGTTGTTGAATGCGAAGCTCTGGCGACGTTCCAAAATGTCGAACCGCGCTCATCAGAGCAGAGCGTTCAACCTTTGAAAGGTTGTCTGCCATGTCTCAATCACCTGGATCTGTCTAGCCGGCTACTTTCTCGTGCCGCTGATGTGGCGGTTTTGTTGGATTGCCTATTAGTTTCCCACTTCGTTTTTGTCCAGCCATTTGATGATCTCTCGGTACGAGTACTTCGTTTCCTCGGCGACTTTTCTCGCGAATGAACGCGAGGATGCGTCGAAGGTGGAGTGCGACAGTGCCTCTCCCTTGGCATCCGATAGGTGCGTCACTGGCTCGTCATTTTGGTTGCCGCAAAAGGGGACTCTGACGCTGCAGGTACTCTTCGATTGCTCGGCGAACTACCCAGGCAACCGACACCTTTTTCTGCTCTGCCATGACTTCAAGCTCGGAGTAATCGTCCTGTGGAAGGCTGACTGTTGTCCTCACAGTGGGCTTATGGCGGGTGTGGTTTTCGCTCGGCATTTATTCTCCTCCCAAAGAGACTGCATCACGTTACATCACGGTGATGCAGAACTCAAGGCCTAGCGTTGGGCGGAGAACGCATTCCACATCTCTCGCTGCTTCTGCCAACTGGGAGTCGCACTAACCGGCCGCAACTGCTTCTCCGTCACCACATCCCGCCCCACTTGCGTCGGCGGCAGGAACAGAATCGCCTCCTGTACATCTGGCGCAAGACAGATCAAATTCATCACTTGCGTCAATCTGGCGCGCGAAACATGCCCCAGGCGGGCCAATTCCGCCTGATCAGAAACGACGCCGTCGCGGATGAGCTGATCGAACCGGATGGCCAGGGCCATGAGTCGAGACACGCGTGGCACGCGGCCGGCGGCCGCTGTACCAATTGCCACACCTTCCCGGAGTTGCTTTCGCCCGCGACGGCCGTGCTGGAAATGAACCTGGCGCTGGATGGTGATCATGCGGCCTCCTCCTTTCGCTGGGCCAATTCGACCGCGAGCGTCTTGATGCCTGTGTGGCGGAAGGTGATCGAGATATTGCCATCCTTGCCGTCGTAGGAGATCTGCTCGACCAGCAATTCGATCACGCGGGCTTGCTCACGCGGGGCCAGGCAATCCCACACCGCGTCGAAGTCACCCAGGGCAGCGGCGACCTCGGCCTCGTCGACCAAGTTGCCGTTGAGCGCAACCAGCTCGTCGTCGATCTCGGTCACCCGCCGTTCGGCGTCGCGGATTCTGTCGTGGACGTCGACAAGGCCTGGATCGCCAGGGCTCGAAGACGATGCCAGATGGACGAGCTCGGCGTGGTCGTCGCGTAGACGAGCCCGCAGGCCAGTCCGTTCCGCCTTGAGGCGCTCGATCTGCTCTTCGGCCTGCCGACGGGCCTGCGCCAAGGTCTCCTTGATCACCAGTGGGTCTCGGCCCACGGACTTGATCTCGTTGACGACGAACCGTTCAATTTCGCCCGCGGGAATCGATGGCGCCGGGCAGGCCTGCCATCCGTGCTGCTGGGCGCGATAGCACACGTAGTAGCGGTATTGGCAGCCGCCCTTCGCGCTGTAGGCGTGGTTCATCCCGCACTTGCAGGCCGCACACCGCAAGAGCCCCCGCAGCAGCGCGCCCTGCTTGTTCCGCACTGCCCGGCCGCCGCTGCGCCCGTTCCGCTGCAAGATCGTCTGAACCTGGACAAACACGTCGGCATTGACGATCGGCTGGTGCTCGCCGTGGTGGACCTCGTCCTTATATCTGACCTTGCCGATGTAGGCGACGTTGGTCAGCAACTGGTACAGCGCGTGCTTGTCGAACTGGCGTCCGCCGCGGGCCAAGCCCTTCCGGGTTGTCCACTGCTTGGTCAGCCAATTTCGCGAATCAAGTTCCTTCACCACCGCCAGCAGCGCTTGGTGCTCCAAGTACAACTCGAAGATTTGTCTGACGCGCTTGGCTTCGTCGTCCTCCACCACGAGCTTCGTTTGCGAGACGTTGTAGCCGAGGATCGGCATCCCGCCCGACCATTTTCCCTTGCGGCGAGCGGCGGCAATCTTGTCGCGGGTACGCTCGCTGATCATCTCGCGTTCGAACTGGGCGAACGACAGTAGTACGTTAAGCACGAGCCGGCCCATTGATGAGGCCGTGTTGAACGCCTGCGTCACGCTGACGAACGACACGTTGTGGCGCTCGAACGTCTCCATGATCCGGGCGAAGTCGAGCAGGCTGCGGCTGAGTCGGTCGACCTTGTAGACCACCACGCAGTCGACTTTGCCAGCCTCAATATCAGCGAGTAGCCGACGAACTGCCGGGCGGTCGATGTTCGCACCGGTGTAGCCGCCGTCGTCGTATTGGCTAGGCAGGCACACCCAGCCTTCGTGCTGCTGGCTCTTGATGTAGGCCTCGCCGGCCTCGCGCTGCGCATCGAGCGAGTTGAATTCCTTCTCGAGGCCTTCTTCGGTCGATTTGCGGGTGTAGATCGCGCAGCGAAACGTCTTGCTGATCGGTGGTTTCACTTTTGTGCGGCTCATCGTTGGCCTCGTTTCTTACGCAGGCCAAAGAAGTGAAACCCGTTCCAATGCTTGCCGGTGACGGACTTAGTCACGGCGGTAAGCGACTTGTACCGTTCGCCGTGGTACTCGAATCCGTCGGCCAGCGCCGTCACGCGGATCAACTGGCCCTTGTATTCGCGCGTGACGACCGTACCTGGCAACAGATTGGTGTTGGCCCGTACCTTGGTCGCCACAGTCTTTGTCCGATCCTCGGCGTCCGGCGCGGACCTGCGCTGGCGCGGCGCCGTCGTCCGCAGATCGGCGTCGTTGGCCAGTTCCATCGCCCGCCGGCGGGCCCGCTCGGACAGGTCGCCTTCCGCGTTGGCCTGCATCCGCCAGGCGATCCGCTTGATGAGCCACTCCTTGTGCCGGCCATTGGTTGTCTCGCCGAATTCTTGGGCGTACCTGGCTCGCAGTTGGTCGACGGTCATCCGCTCCATCGCGGCGACCTCTTTGGCAACGTTCAGCATGTTTGCTCCTTGTGTTCGAAACTCTCGAAACCGTTAACCCGTGTGGACACTGAGCACGGTTTCGCCCGAAACCTCAAGGCATGAAGCGGCCGATTTCGGAGCTGTTTCGGGAGGCGGCGCGGCTGGTTCGCCGACCAGAAGACGCCGCTGTCGTAGACGTGCCACGCCAATGGCGAAGATGCCGGCCAACTCGCGGCGGCGCTGTTCAGGCGAAAGTTCGGTGGGATCGTTGAAAGTGGGCATGTTGGCCTCGCGGGATGTGGCGGCACACGGTCCGACTCCATGTCTGTTAACAACCCGGTTGTGGTGAGAATTGACGATGGAATCCGCCCGGCAGCCCAGGAAGCCGCGACGTAACTCGTTTTACAGAAGCGCGTTGTGTGTGGCAGCATTACGTGCTTGCGTTAACCCCGCTGTCGCCGCTATAAATACGTCAGCAGTTATTGATGGGCATCAGCGCTAATTGAAGTGAACCCATGCCAGCGAACCGCAAGCGGCGCGGGCGTCCCCTGGACGACCAGATCACCGATGCGCAGCTTAGGACGCTCAGGGGCATTCGAGATTTCATCGCCCGCAGGAAGTACCCGCCGACCATGAAGGAGCTGGGAGAATTACTGGACGTCGCGGCCGCCAGTGCCCACCAGCTGATCAAGCAACTGGAGCGCAAGGGCTACGTGACGCGCCAGCCGCGGCAGGCCCGCAGTCTGGCTGTCGTGCGTGAACCGAGGCGAGAACTCGAGGCATTGGTTTCCGTGCCGCTGGTCGGCCTTGTGAAAGCTGGGCCGGCGATGCTGGCGGAAGAGAATCGCGAGGGCGACGTATTGATCGAGAGCAGCGTCGCCGGGCGCGGCACATGCTTCGCCTTGCGGGTGTCCGGCGACAGCATGATCAACGCCGGGATGGACGACGGCGACATCGTGATCGTGCGCCAACAGCCGGTTGCGGAAAGCGGGGAGATCGTCGTGGCGCTGGTGGGGGATGAAGCTACCGTGAAGCGGCTGTTCATCCACGGGGACTGCATCGAACTGCGCGCCGAGAACAAGCGATACAAATCCATCCTGGTCTCAGGGGAGACCGACTTTCGAATACTGGGAAAGGTCATTGCGGTACGCCACTCAACAGGGAGGTGAAACGTCGGATGTCACGGCAGTTTTCCATTCCGACCGTCCTGCGGATGGTCCCCAACGAATTGCTCAAGCAGTGCTTCGAGAGGCTCGGGCACAGCGATTTTGATCCGCGCTGGGCTGATCTCAAGCAACGGGAGATCGACCCGATCCTCGACTATCTCGGCGAACTTCCCAGGGAGCAACTGGACGAGATCGAAAGCGTCTTGCGCAGCGTGTTCGATCTGGCCTGCCCGAGCGGCTTCGACGCACTTTTGGAAGCCGGCCCGCACTGTGGTGTATCGGACCTGGCCGCCCTCGTGCCCGACGGCCTGTGCAACTACGGCAGCGCGATGTGGGCTTGGCTGAATCATCGGAAGGTTTTCGACAAGGCCCAGAGTATCTATCAAGTCGAGCACATGGCCTGGTGGCGAAAGCGCAACGACCTGCCCAAGAATTCGCCGGACAAGTCATCCGAGGCGATCTCGAACCTGGAGACGGACATCTCCACGCTTCTCAAGTCCCAGGGCCGCGGCAAGGATTGCACGGTGGAGGTTCTGACGCGGGGGAATGTGGATTACTTCTCTGCTTATCCCGACGATTTCATACAGAACGTCACCGTCCACGACGAGGATGGCAAACTCGCGCCGGAAGCGTTCCGGCAGACGCTGCTGGTCGTGTTCGCCTACGACCGCGAACAAGGGACACTGGAGACGTTCGCCAAACTGCCGAAAAAACTCAAGGAGCGATTGGAGATCATTTTCGCCCACGCGATTCTGCATTGGGAGCTCGGTCCCCACGAACCCGACGCCGTGTACGAGCTGAATCAGCTGAAAGATCCGGCGTTCGATTTGCGGCCCGACCCGGCCGATCACTTGCTGGTTCACATTCGCAAGATGCGCCTTTCGGCGAAGTACGGCGGCCGGCGTCTCCTGGTCGAAGTGGACGACGGTGATCCCGACGACAACATCCACAAGGCCATCAAAGAGTGCGTCAATCTTGCAACGGTGCCGCTTTCGGAATGGAACGCGACCCAAGTCACCTTCTGCTTCGAATTTCTGCCGTTCGAGGGCCGCAAGCCTGGCCAGCAAAGCTTCGACGTGACCTATCCCCGCTCGTGCAGCCTGCGCAACGCTCGCCCCGAGCGTGTCGAGCTCATCCAGAAGTACCTTAAGCGTTGGAACATCGATCGTGTCGCAACCCCTGCTGTCAGTCCTGTCGCGATGGGAGATTGACCCACCGGTGATCTGCGCTGCAGAGGCGCGCGGCGATCTGGGGCCCATCTTTGAGCCGCTTCGAGCCCAGTCAATTCTGCGGCCGACGACGCCGGCCGCCGCG
>CAZUPX010000731.1:0-2210 GCA_964622155.1 uncultured Planctomycetaceae bacterium
GTCGAGGAAATCAGCTTTGCGAGCGCCGATGGCACGCAGATCCGCGGCTTTGTCGTCAAACCGGTCGACTATCGAGCCGGTCAAAAGTATCCGGCGATTCTTCGCATCCACGGCGGCCCGGTCGGGCAGTTTGCCAACGAGTTCGCCTTCAGTTGGCAGCTTCTTGCGGCAAACGGTTACGTGGTGGTGGCGGCCAATCCGCGCGGCAGCTCGGGGTGCGGCGAGGCGTTTTCCAAGGCCATCTACGCCGACTGGGGCAACCTGGATCGGCAGGACGTGTTGGCGGCGATCGACTACCTGGTCGCCCAGGGAATCGTCGACCCCGCGCGGCTGGGAGTTGAGGGCTGGAGCTACGGAGGCATGCTAACCAACTACACGATCGCGCAGGACCAAAGATTCAAGGCGGCCGTCAGCGGCGCCGGCACGTCGAACATCCTGGCCGGCTACGGCACCGACATGTACGTCCGCGAATATGAAGCGGAGCTGGGCCGGCCGTGGGCGAATCCCGACGTGTGGATCCGGCTGTCCGCGCCGTTTTTTCACGCCGATCGCATCAAGACGCCAACACTGTTCATGTGCGGCGAAAAGGACTTCAACGTGCCGCTGCTCAACTCGGAACAAATGTACCAGGCGCTGCGCAGCCTGGGCGTCGATACGCAACTGGTGATCTATCCGGGCCAGTTTCACGACATCAACCGCCCCAGCTACATCCGCGACCGCATGCAGCGACAGTTGGACTGGTTCGGCAAGTACCTGCGAGCGAGCGGAAAGCTCGATGCGACGGTAAAGCCCAATTCGGCGCAGCGACCGACGGGTCGATAATTCTAGGGGCGCGAGAATCTGCACCCGTCACTTCAAGATGCCAGAATTTGCGCGGCACGAAAATGCCGTACTTGAAAAATCGCCTGGCTGTCCAACGCCAGCGACTATCAACACGCAAAATCCATGGCCGAATTCCGCGCGTGCATATTACGGCATCGTTTCTCGCCGCATCGACGCTTTGAACGACATCGTCTTGCCGCCCAGGTACAGTGGCGAGGGAAGCCAGCTAACCTGATTGAAAGGGACGGAGACGGTCACCTCTACGGGGTTGCCGGATGTGGCGGCGCTGGGCGGATTGGGCGAAACCGTGATCGTGGCGCTCGAAATGCCGGCTGAGGTCAAATAACGATTCACCGCGGCGTCCACGTTGGATTGCGTGCTGTTGTCCAGAATACCCACGCGCGCTCCCTCGCGAGCGCTGTTGGTCAGGATTTGTTGCACCATGACCATTCGTCCATATTCGATCATCCCAAAGACGAGCAGAAAGAATAGCGGGCAGACTAAGGCGAACTCGACCACTGCCGTACCGCGGCGGTCGTGCAAACCCGGCCGTCTCCTCCCGTGTTTCCGGGAGGGCTGTGGGTGCGTGGGGCAAATTGAGTGATCGCAATCGCGTTTCATAAACTTACTCCGATGTTATCTCGTCGAATGAATCCCGACGAACTCGCATTCCCATCCGCGCTATCGCACGAGCCAGACGTATGAATTCACGTAAGTAGTGTTGTTACCGTTGCCTCCGATTCCGCCCTTTGTCTGGACGTTCGCGGCTTGGATCGTTACGCTCTTGTTCTTGATGGTGCCGGTCAAATCGACGTCGAGAACTCGTATGCCGACAAAGCCGACGATCGTGAACGTCGCATTATCTCCTGGATTCACGACCGATTTGTAAAGCGGGATCATCCGCGGCTGCCCGCGAATGTCCCAGAGCTGCTTTTGGATACTGGCGCTGATGCCCGTATCACCGTTGAGGAACAGCTCACCATTGGAGTTCAGAGCCAGATCTCCATTGGGCAGGGCCGCCATGTCCGCGGGGGTTACACCGTGCAGGATTTGGCGCGCCAGATCGCTGGTACTGTTGTCGGGGGTCCCAACGTCGACGGTGCCGACATTGCCCGGCGAGGTGGTGCTTTCCGGAAACAGGTTGATCTCAAGAATATTGTCACCCTTATGACCAACCATGCCTTTATCAGGATCCCAGGACAATTTGTCGGGACCCTGACCATTCAGCATGTCATTCCAGTCATCGACCTTCAGGGCAATCGGGAGGATCCCCAAGTTGGTGCCGTCATCGGGCGTTTTGAATCCGCCAAAGGTCTTTATGATCGCGGCAGTGGCGGTGGCTTGGATCGCCTGGCTGTTCTTGCCAAAGATGCGGGAGAAGAACAGGC
>CAZUPX010000732.1:0-1689 GCA_964622155.1 uncultured Planctomycetaceae bacterium
CGTGACCCAGTTGACGGCCCCGCCAGCCGGCGGCTCGCCGCCGCCGAGCCCGGCGACGCCATCCAGCGAGACGGCTTCTGCCAGCCCGCCGTTCGCGACAACCACCGTGCTGACCCCCGTCAACGTGCGGGCCTTGTTCGCCTCGAGCGCGCCGACCGACACGGACGACGACGCAGTCGATCCGATCTTCGGCTGACAGAGTCCAGCAGATCGTCGATGTATTCTTCGCGTCTTCTGTAGCCGGGGTCTCTGACCCCGGAGCGTCTTGCGTGGTACTGCCGGTTCCGGCGCGCCGGGACCAGCCACAAAAGACAAGCCACCCGCATCGCGGGCCAGCTACAACTAGCGACCGCCAGCGACGCGCGAACCTGGGCGACGCGCTGGCGATCAGTATCTCAAAACTGTGGTCGGCGTCCCCGCGATCGCCGTGTCGTGGTGGGCGACACGTGGTGGGCCGCCACTTCTCACGGGCACGAGAAATCGCTAGTCTGGTCGGCTCGTGTCGCCTGGCTCCGGCCAGGCGTATGATGGTTGAATCAGGTACGCCCGGAACGACTGCTGATGCCTATCGTTGAACCCTATAGTCCCCTGCGAAGTGAAATTGCCGGCGTCGATGTCGCGGCCTTGGCCCGCGAATTTGGCACGCCGCTGTATGTCTACGATGCGGCCAAGATCGTCGAGCGGCTAGAAGACTTGCGATCGTTCGATCACGTTCGCTATGCCCAGAAGGCTTGCTCGAATCTGGCAATTCTGGACCTGGTCAGGCGCCACGGAGCACTGGTCGACACGGTCAGCGCGGGCGAAATCCGCCGGGCCATGGCGGCCGGCTACTCACCCACCGGCGATCCGCCTCCGATCGTCTACACGGCCGACATCTTCGATCGCGAGGCGCTGGACCTGGTGATCCAACTTGGCATTCACGTCTGCTGCGGCTCGCCGGACATGATCGACCAGTTGGGGCGCGAGGCGCCGGGACGCGACATCACCTTGCGGCTTAATCCCGGCTTCGGACATGGCCATAGCCAAAAGACCAACACTGGCGGCGAGCACTCGAAACATGGCATCTGGCATGCCGGGCTGGCCGACTGCCTCCGCGTGGCCGATCATCGCGGGCTGGCCGTCACGGGCCTGCACATGCACATCGGCTCGGGCACCGACATCGAGCATCTGGCCCAGGTGTGCGGGGCGATGGAGAAAGCGGCGCTGGAGGCGGGCCGCACGCTCACCATGATCAGCGCCGGCGGCGGACTGCCGGTCCCGTATCGCGATGGCGAGAGTTTTGTCGATCTGGATGCGTACTTCGCGCTGTGGCATGCGACGCGAAAGCGACTCGAGGATGCCTTTTCGCACAATGTGCGGCTCGAGATCGAGCCCGGTCGCTACCTTGTCGCCGAAAGCGGATTTCTGGTCGCTCAGATCTGCTCTGTCAAGCGCGTGGGGGGCAACACGTTCTACCTGCTCGATGCCGGATTCAACAACCTGGCCCGGCCGATTCTGTATGGGGCCTATCATCCGATGTCGATCGTGCCGTCGGGATCGCAGGCGACGAACCGCGCGACTCACGACGTGGTCGTGGGTGGACCGCTGTGCGAGTCGGGCGATATCTTCACGCAAGAGCAGGGGGGCTTCGTCTGCACGCGGCCCTTGCCCGCGGCCGAACCCGGTGAGTACCTGGTGATCGAGCGCGCC
>CAZUPX010000733.1:0-2654 GCA_964622155.1 uncultured Planctomycetaceae bacterium
CGTCGTTGGCGATCGGAAAATACTTGGGCACCCGTTGGGTAGATTGCCACACGGAGTCGATGCGTTTCGAAAACGGCCAGAACCAGCGTCTCGCCAATCGCAGGCTCATGTGGTTGGGCAGCAACTGCATGACCAGCAAGATGCCGGTGCGGCGGGCCCAGCCAAAGGGGATCAACGTCCTCAGAAACAACAGCGGGTGCCGCGAGATTTCCAACAGCCAGCGCAACGGCCGCGGCCAGGGTGGTCCGCCGCCGACCAGCAGTGTGGTCATGAAGGCCATGAAGTCCTGCCCCTTGCCATAGCGGACCATTTCGATGTGAGTTTCGGGATTGGGCCGGAAGCCCGAGGCGATCGCGATGCCGTGTGAGTAGTCGGCGTCGCGGCGGCGACTGGACGCGCCGACGAGGGCTTCGCTGTTGGTGCGGACAAACGTGCCCAGCCGCTCCGAGAGTCTCGTCAGCGAGCCGCGCTGACGGCACTTGAGCAATAGCGGCACGGTGCCCAGCACGCCGCCGGCCAGCACGATGCCACGCGAGCGGAGCGTGCGGCGGCGCTTGACGAACCAGTCGGTGATCTTGCGGGTGTCGATTTCGTAGCCGCCGCCGGGTAGTTGGCGCAGGTCCAGCACCTCGGTCTCGGGGATGATTTGCACGCCGAGCTTTTCGGCCAGATAGAGATAATTCTTGTCGAGCGTGTTCTTGGCGTTGTGCGGGCAGCCGCCCATGCACCCGCCGCACTGGATACAGCCGGCCCGATCGGGTCCGCGACCGTCGAAATACGGATCGGGCACCGTCTTGCCGGGCTCGCCAAAGAACACGCCGACCCGCGTGGGATGATAGGTGTCTACCTTGCCCATGTCCTCGGCGATTTCGCGCAGCAGATGATCGGTCTCGGTCGGACAGGGCGCTGGCGTGACGCCCAGCATCCGCCGGGCCGTGGCGTAGTGCGGCGCCAGATCGTCCCTCCATGGGCCGAGCGAGCGCCAATGTGGGTCCTCGAAAACTTCGTCGGGGGGTACCAACAGGGTGTTAGCATACACCAGGCTTCCGCCGCCAACTCCGCAGCCGTGCAAGACCATTACATCACGCAACAGCGTAATTGCCTGAATGCCGAAGCACCGCAGCACGGGGGCCCAGAGGAATTTGCGGACGTTCCAGTTGGTCCTGGGAAAATCCTCTGTCCGCCAGCGTTTGCCGCGCTCGATGACCGCCACCGAGTATCCCTTTTCCGCCAGCCGTAGCGCCGACACACTGCCGCCAAAGCCGGAGCCGACGACGATATAGTCGAAATCAAAGGGTTTGGCGGCGGAAGAGGTCATGGGGGCGGTGCCTATTCGCATGCAAGGTCGGCAAGACCCAGATTAAGTACTCGAATCGTGACAGGCGGACCTATCCGAGGCAAGCCTCGGTCAAGCCCGCTGCTGCGGTGACACCGGCGTTCGCACGAGTCAATCAGCGCGGTATAATTGTCGTATGGCTATCGATTTCGGAAAAGGTCGACTACTGGTAGAGGTCGTTCCGTGGCTCCGCGACGAACGGCTTCGACACGAGTGCATTTTGGATGTCACCGAACGCGATAGCGTGATCGAAGGGCTGCCGCCTTTGAGCGACGGCACACGCCAACGCATTCTTGCAAAACTCCATGCTATTGCTGCGCAGTCCGCAAAGCCTGCTCAATGACTGCCTCAAGTGGCGCGTAATTTCTATTGAACGCCGCGTCAGCGGCCTCGATGTATCGATCGCCGCCTTGTCGCGATTGATCATACTTCAGCATCGGTCGTCTTGTTTGCGCGGCCAATAGATTCGTCAGTACCTTAATTGTCCGCGCATTGCCTTCGCGAAATGGGTGAATCACGAGGAACTCGCCCTGAATCTCGGCCACCGCCTGACAGAACCTGGAGTCGGAGTTGAGCGCAGCGGGTGGATGGCGACGTAATGTATTCTGCTCGAATTGCTGCATCGCCTGTTCGAGAAAATCCGGCGCGGGCCAGGTCATCCCAGGCTTGCTAATCCAGACGGTTCGCCAGCGCCCTGCCCAGGCGTAGTGGTCGCCGAAAATCTGCTTATGGATTTCTCGAATCAGCTCGCATGTCATCGAGGTATCGTCGCGGATGTACCTGAGTAACATCCCATAGGCTTGGCCCAACGCCTCTTCCTCGGCCACTTGCAACGCTTCCAGGTCCGTGATTCCCTTGAGGTTCACGAGCACCGTCTTGGCCTCGTCGACATACTCAGCCTCGACGTTCCCAGAGACGTCGTAGCGATCGCGCCGGCGATCCGGTTTGCTGGGCATGGTTCTGGATGAGCTAAAGAGGGTGGTTCCGCGTGCATTCATGCTATTCGCTTTGAGCGGTTCTTGCCATTGGCGCGCCACTTCGGTGCGCCGACTGCAACTCTGAGCGACCCTGCCTGTCAGTCGTCGCCGGACGGGAATAGAATAAACGGCCCTATGCCCTACCATTGCACCACCGGCGACCAGCGATTCACGTTCGCCGATCTGCGCGAGCTGTTGGCCAAGGCCAATGAGGAAAAATCGGGCGACGCGCTGGCCGGAATTGGTGCGGCTAGCCACCGCGAGCGCGTGGCAGCCAAGCGGGCGCTGGCCGACGTGCGACTCAGTGAATTCGTCGAACGACCGCTTATCGATCCAGACGT
>CAZUPX010000734.1:0-2667 GCA_964622155.1 uncultured Planctomycetaceae bacterium
ATGCCGGCGTTAATCAGCGCCAGCGTGCCCCATCCGACGAAGAATTGTCCCGCGGCCGACTGATCCATGGGTTCCGCTCTCGAATGAATTGTTCTTTCCTCTCTAGTCCCCGGCCCCAGGTCCCTGGCCCCTACCTGTGCGACCTCTCCATGCCAAAGTTCAGCTTCAACTGCGGGTCTTTCTCGGAGTCGGGGTTGATTTCCTTGAACAGCAAACTCGGCTGGATGTCGCGATTGTTCTGGTATTTGTCGCTGGCATATTCGGTGATCGGGCCTTTGATCTCGTGATAGAAGATCTGGCAGATCGGCACGCCGGCGTAGATTCGCACCGACTGCACGGCGAACATCTCCAGGGTCCAGTAGCCGCAAAAGCCGACGTCGCCAAAGCCGGCCGTCACGTGCACGAACAGGCCCAGCCGTCCGATCGACGAACGTCCCTCGATCATGGGCACCAGGTTGTGCGTTTCGGTGCGCTCGGCCGTGCGTCCCAGGTAGAGCTGGCTCGGGTTCAGCTTCAGTCCCTCGGGCGGAATGGTCAGCCGCCGCACGCGATTCGGCTTGGCCATGTCGAGCAGCACCTCTTCATAGGTCATCAGCTCGTTGTGCAGCGTCAGATTGTAGCTGTTGGGGTTCAGGTTCGCTTCCACAAACGGGTCGAGGACGATGTTCGTCCCCAGTTGCTCGCGGATCTGATGGCCTGAAAGGATCATGGCTCACTCGGCGGTTGAGGGTTTCTTGCGACGGACACTTGCACGCTCAGGCCGTTCGGCCACGCCGATACGCGGACACACGTCCGCCAGCGGACAGATCTCGCACTTCGGCTTGCGGGCGACGCAAATCCGCCGGCCGTGGGCGATCAAGCGGTGCGAATAGTCGATCCACTCGCGCTTGGGCAAGAGCGCCACAAGATCCCGTTCGATCTTCACCGGATCGGTGTGTTTGGTCAGGCCCAGCCGCTTGCTGAGCCGAGCGACGTGCGTATCGACGACCACGCCACTGGGAATTCCAAACGCGGTACCTAAGACGACATTAGCCGTCTTGCGACCGACACCTGGCAGGGCCACCATGGCGTCGAGGTCATGGGGCACCTGGCCGCCATGCTCGGCGATCAGTTTGCCGCAGGCGGCCGAGATGCTCTTGGCTTTATTGCGAAAAAAGCCGGTGCTCTGGATCACCCGCTCCAGGTCCGGCAGGCCCGCCGTCGCATACGCCCTGGCGTCGCGATATTTGCGAAACAGTTCCTTGGTGACGATGTTCACCCGCGTGTCGGTACACTGGGCCGAGAGGATCGTGGCCACCAGCAGCTCGAGCGGCGAGGTGAAGTTCAAGGCGCAGTGGGCGTCGGGGTAGGCCGCCTTGAGCCGGCGGACGATCGCCGCGGCACGGCGTTTGGCATCGGCAGTCGCGACCATGCAGAGCCTGGCAGTTGCAGACAACGGAGTATGCCTTCACGAGAGCCGATACGACGATCCATCCGAGCGCGGAACACCAATTGTCCCGCAGGCCGCCAAGGTGTGTCAAGTATGCCAAGAATCTGCAGAATCCGCTGCCGCCATCCCGGCTGCCAACCCGACGCGTAAGCGAGGCATTCTTCCAACGGACTGTCTATTCTCTCGGAATCCCTCGCTGACGCTTCGGGTTATTTCAGGCAGAACAGTCGCCGTGCGTTGCTGGTCGTCAGCTCGAAAAACTCCTCGACCGATTGACTGCGCACTTCCGCCAGTCGCGTCGCCGTGTGCACTACGTGCGCCGGCTCGTTGCGGCGGCCGCGCAGCGGATCGGGGGAAAGATAGGGGCTGTCGGTTTCGACCAGGATTCGCTCGGCGGGGATCGTGGCGGCGACGGCTCGCAAGGCGTCCGACTTTTTGAATGTGACCATGCCGGCAAAGCTGATATACAGCCCCAGGTCGGCCACGCACTCGGCGGCCGTTTCGACAGTGCCGGTGAACGAGTGCATGACGCCCCGCAGCGGGCCGCGGCGGCGCGCCTCGCGCAGCAGCTCGAGCACGTCGGCGTCGCTGTCGCGCGTGTGGACGATGAACGGCAGGTCCCGCTCCTGCGACAGCCGGACGTGGCGGCCGAAGTAATCCTTTTGGACCTCCAGCGGCGTGTAGTCGCGATAACGGTCGAGCCCCGTTTCGCCAAGCGCCACGACCTTCGGTGCGCCGCTTAGCTCGACGACGCGGCCCCAATCGCCCGGCTCGGCCTGGGCGGCGTAATTCGGATGGATGCCGACGGCGGCGAAAACGGCCGGATAGCGCGCGGCCAGCTCGACCACCGCGGCGCTCGACTCGGCTGTCACTCCCACGGCGATGATCGCCTCGACCCCCGCGGCGGTCGCACGCTCGATCACGGCATCGCGATCGGCGTCAAATTCTTCCTGGTCGAGGTGGGCGTGTGTGTCGACAAGGGGCATAGGACGGAGTTCAACAAAGTGACTGAATGGGTACCATGTCCGCGCTTCGCGGGCATGCTCGTTGACTTAGTGGATTATCGCTCCGCATGCCCGCGAGGCGCGGGCATGGCACCCAGAAAGACCGTGGATTACCAGACCGCACTCGGGTGCTTGCCGGCCGCGGCGGCCAGCTCTTCGAGCGTCTCCAGGTGCCCGCGTGCGGCGCCCAGCGCTTCTTCGGCCAGTGCCGCGGCCTTACGATCGGGCGCGAGC
>CAZUPX010000735.1:0-4774 GCA_964622155.1 uncultured Planctomycetaceae bacterium
TCGACGCTGCACATCATGTCGATCGACAAGATCATCGAGCGGTTGTTGAGCTTCGCCCCGACCGAAGATGAGGGGCACATTCGCTATGTGCTGGCCGACACGCTGGTGGGAGTGATCCACCAAGAGCTCGTACCTGCCCGCGACGGCGGAAAGCGCGTCGCCTCCGAGATCCTGATCATCAACCAGGCAACCAAAAACATCATCCGCAACCGAGGCACTTTCTTCCTCCGCAATGTGATCACCACCGGCAAGAAATTCGGCATGATTTCCATGCAGACGTCGCTGCAGAACCTGGTCGCCGAAGGGGCCATCACCCAGGAAACCATGAACGACGTGATGGTCAACTACAAATAGTCGTACCCGCCCAAGATCGCTCCACATTCCCACCCCCCCGCCAGCGCCAGCACTGTCGTGCAATTGCAAAACATCAGGTTTGACGACAGGGTGGGTTGCTGGGAAACTAACAAGGAGGGGAACAAGAAGGCATGCCAGTGGAGCTTCATTCGAGGTCCGGGTTGTCGCGATGAGCCTTTCAGTCGAGTGCCACCGGTGTGGGCAGCGCTATAAGGTCAGCGACACTGCCGCTGGCCGCAAGATCGAATGCCCGAAGTGCCATACGCTGTTGGAAGTTCCCAGCGCGTCGGTGCTCGATGACGACTTGATGCCCCCGTCTCCCGGCCGATCCGGCGCCGGCAGCAAGTCGAGCGTCACCGGTTCGTCGGCGAGCCGATCGGGCGTCACTGGCGGATCGGCTTCGAAGAGTGGCGTTGGCTCTTCGCCGAGCAAATCGGGAGTCACCGGTGGATCGGCTTCGAAGAGTGGCGTTGGCTCGTTGCCGAGCAAGTCTGGTGTCACGGGAGGGTCCGGTTCAAAGAGCGGCGCCGGTCCTTCGCCAAGCCAATCGGGCATCGGCAGCTCGTCTAATCCTTCGCCGTCTGCCACGCCGCAGCCAGCCGCTCCCGTCGCACAGCCAATTGCCCCGGTCGCTCAACCCCTCGAGGCGGCGGCTCCTGTCGCCGCGCCGATAGCGCACGTGGCCGTCGCACAGCCCCATCCGACTAGCAATTTGCCGGACGCCGCGTCGTTCGACTCGGTACAGGCCGACGCGGTGGCCGAGATGCTCGACGAACAAGAGCGCGCCGATCGAGACCACTTTCGTGGGTTGCGTCGCCGATTGGCGAATCCGCCGAGTCTGCAAGAGATGGGCAAGTTCATGCTCGACCACAAAATGGCCACCGTGGTCGGGGTGCTGTCACTGTTCTTTGTGGCCGAGTACTTGCGCAGTGGCCAACTGTTGTATGCCGCGGTGTTCGGCATCATGGCGACGGGGCTCATTTACATGGGTACCCATGATCAGTTCGCATCCGGTACTCTGTTTCAAGCGTCGGCGTTCTGCTACCTGATCGTGTTGATTGCCTTTCCCATTGTGCTCAAAAACAGGGAGCAACTGGAACTTGTCGGTATCAAAATGCTGGAGAATCCTCGACAGGTAGCCCAGCAGCCAAACGTCGCGCGCCCCTCGCTTCCTGTCGCGCCCGAGCCAGGCGCCGACGATGGCCAAATGGAGTCTCCCGACGGTGGCACGCCGGCGGCGGATCCGGGCACTTCAGCGGAGCCTCCGCCGGTCGGTGCCCAGAACCATGCCGAGCCAGGCATTCAGCCAGACGCTGCGCCCTCCGCGCCCGGTACACCAGACAACTCGCCTAGTGTGACGCCCCCAGCGCCGGTCGAGCGACCTGAGCCGATGCCGGATACGGTCCCCAGTCCAGCCCCGTCGCTAGTCGTGCCGGCGGAGTCATCGCCGTCAGCGCCAGTTGATTTCGCCAAGCCCGAGGCGCTGCGCGAGCAGGCGGACAAGGCATTCTCCGAGGCCGACACGGCCGGCGGGATGCAATATCTGTACGCCGACGCGATCGCACATCCTGACAGCGACGTGTGGAACGCATTTCGTTGGAACCGCGCGCTCGGGCGACCGGTGATTGGCGTGCGTTGGTGCGCGGCGACCGCGCTGGACGACCTGGCCTCGCAGCTCACCAAGATCACGATCGGCGACCACCCGGTACCGCTCAAGGGTATGGCCGAATTTCAGAAAACAGCGGCCACGGCGTTTGCGCGTCAGACGCAGACGATGGGGGGCGACGTTGCCGTGCGGTGGTTTCGCCAATGCTTCGACGACGGAAAATTCGGCGATCCGGAATTGATCCGTGCACCCAGCGAACGAGCGCTGCGCGGCGCCACCTATCTCGGCGCCGACACGCCGGCCGAAGTCCAACGCGCCGCACGCGCGCAACAGCTAGACTTCTTGTTGATGTTCGATCTGCACGGCGTGCAAGCCACCGGATCGCGGGCTGCCGTGTCGGCGACGATTCGAGTGATCGACGTGGCCGGCCGGCGCGAATTGCACGCTTCGAAGCCGCGCACGCAGCCTGCGCAGGTGCGCCGCGACGTGGAGAACACGTTGGAGGCAATGACCAAGGAAGGCTCGCTCGAGCCGCTGCCCGACGATCTCGACACTGCCGCTATCGAAACTCGCCTCAAGTCCCTTTCCGGCAGGAAGGTCGACAACCCGCTGCCGCTGGTGGCCGAGCTGGGTTGGTACGCCCGCGAGAAGCGGCTGCCTCAAGCGAAGATCGAGCAGACCATGGCCGCACTGATCGGCCCGGAAGCGGCCAAGATTCTATCGGCCGGCAGCGACGCCGAGCGCGTGCTACTGCTCTGCAAGTGGCTGCCGAAGCAGAAGCAAGGATTGTAGGGCGGCCTCTCGCCGAATCGCTTTACCCTGTTGCGAGATGTTTGCCGTCTTGGCAGGCAGTCAGTATATTGACTCGTGCGCGCCCAGGAATTAGGGCAGCCACCGCGGGAGAAAACTGCATGCGGCCATCGCTCACTTGCCGGACCTTGATTGGGACTCTGGCCTCGATCGCGTGGCTGATTCCCGGCGCGGCCGTCGCGCTGGACTTGGTGGAAGTGGTGAAGCTGGTCGAGCCGGCGGTGGTACGAGTGGATACCAATAGGGGATTAGGCAGCGGAGTGATCGTGGATGATCGGGGATTGGTGCTAACGAATTTCCACGTGATCGACGGTGCCAGCCAGGTCAAGCTCACGCTTCGCTCCGGCAAAACGCTCGAGGTGAGCGGCTTTCTGGCTGTCGAGCCGACTCACGATCTGGCGCTACTCAAAAGCGAAGAGCTGCACGAGCCGCACGCGATTGGCATCGCGGTCGCCGCGCCACAGATCGGTGAAAAAGTCGCGGCCTTCGGAAATCCGCGGGGCTTTGACTTTACGACCTCGGAAGGCATTGTTTCCGCGATCCGCAGCGGGCGCAAGGTGAGCGAGAGCCTTGGCCCGGAAACGTATCGGGCTTTGGGCTACGACCTCTTAGCCACGTGGATTCAAACCACCGCGCCAATTTCACCGGGCAACAGCGGCGGCCCGCTGGTGAATATGAAGGCCGAGCTGGTGGGCCTCAATACTTGGAACTATCCCGGCGGCCAGAACCTGAACTTCGCGATCAGCGCGTCGGATATCAACCGCTTGCTCGTCACCGCCCAAGGCGCGCCCGTTCAGGGGTTTGCACGGCTTCCGAATCTGCGCGGCCGGCCGCTGAACCCGCCATCGATCAGCCGAGAACGGAAAGACTTCAAATTCGCGCTGCCGAGTGGTCGGGTCTTCTCGTTTCGGGCATTTCTAATCGAGATACCCCGCGTCCAACAGGCCTCCGTCGAGAACGGTGACGGCGTCGCAGTCATGAAACACTCCAACGGTTCAGTCTACGCTGCCGCCAGCCAGGTGGGCGGTGTCCTGGACGGCGTGACCGTCGCTCAATACGACAATCGAGAACCAATGGTGTTTGCCACATACGCCGATGGAAAGCGGCACGGCGTTCTCACGACGTTCAACGAGGCCGGCAAACCGGTGTACTTCGCGCAATACGTCAAGGGGAAGCCACACGGGTTTTCCGCCTTCTTCGAGGATGACGATCTGCGGGTGATTGCCGAGCACGAGAACGGTGAGCTGAAATGGTTTCAACTCATGGCGGGTGAAAAGCCCCTGGAAGGGTTTTCCGACCGCGCGGCTGCCGAGAAGAACTCCGGCGCCAGCGACTTGCTCAAGAAGGTTGACAAGGTGGAGGCCACGCTCAAAACGAACGAACTGGCTTTCAAAAAGCAGGTCAAGGATTACAACATCCGCCTGCGAAAGGTCATGAGCGGCCGAGCTGCCCTCGAGAAGCGCAAACAAACGCTCGCAGAAATCAATAAGGAAAACTCGGCTAACGCCGCCTTTCACGCCGAGCTCATGCGAAAGGCGGTCTCGGGACGTTGGTAGTGCCGATTTTGGCGCGAGACCCTGCATTGCGTCCAAACTTCTCAATCGGGCGTGTCACGACGCAAGCACCATAACGTGGCGTTGCGCATCAGTCGCTGATACATGGGGTGCAGCAGCGACTCGCGCGTGTGGCCGTTGGCCAGGTGGCAAAGCCGCCCCTGCCCCGGTTCGTACACCCAGCCGGCAGCCGCCGTGCGGCCGTCGTCCGACCGGTTGCGCAACAGCACATGGACCTTTTGCTCGTCGCACGGAGGCGTGTGCTGCTCATCGGCCACCGAAAAATCATCCACGCCGCGCGTAACCGGGTGATTGCGGTCGACAATCTCGACACGGAAGCGCTCCAGCGGTCCGTGTCCGATATACCGCCCGCCGACCAGCTTCAGGTACGGCCCATCGTCGGGATAGAGCCCCATCGAGTTGTGCAGATTCAGGAAGCCGCCGCCGCGAT
>CAZUPX010000736.1:0-3374 GCA_964622155.1 uncultured Planctomycetaceae bacterium
CCGACAAAAGATCTTCCTGCTTCACGAAGCTGTTGACCAGTCGGTCGGCTTCGAGACTTAAAGCGAAGTCCAAATTTTCCTCGCTGGCCGGTAGCGTCTCGTAATAATTCGTGCGGTCGACCCACGTGCTACCGTTGAAAACCGCGCCGCGTTGTTGTAGCGCCTTGGGAATCTCTTGGTGCGTCGGAGTGCCCTTGAATACCATGTGCTCAAGCAAGTGAGCCATGCCCGTCTCGCCGTAGCCCTCGTGACGCGAGCCAACGAGCACCGTCAGATTCACTGTCACCGTCGGCTTTGAAGGATCAGGGTACAAGAGCACCTGCAGGCCGTTGTCCAGGCGATACTCAGTGATGCCCTCAATCGATTGGACTTTCGTGGCACCGCCGACCTTGGACACCGTAACGATGAGTGCTGCAGCTAACACAGCCAAACGGAAAGGCAATCGAGAGCGAGCCATGATCGTGAGTTTCCCTTCCAGGGTGAGCAAGGTGAGACCGCCGGCCGAAGCGCACGGCCATCGGGCTGGAATGCTCGATTATACGGATCGAGGCGCTCGTGGGAACCGCAAGTCCCGGTTCGCACTCGATCCAAAAAGGAGTTTCAAGCGGGTGCCGGTAAGATAGCTGACGTATTGAAAATAATACGTGCTGGCAAGGGCGAGTGTTCGCCGACCACGGCGAAAACGAGTGAGGGCCGCGGCCGGCATTACCGTCAAGCACTTCGACAACTCGCCCCCAACCGTCAAGTAGCGGGCCTTGCAGCCGATGGCCAACCGCGCCCTCACGCGCGCTCTATCGGGTATTCTCCGACCGATGCGAATTATTGGCGCGGGCAACCGCGTCAGGCCGAATCGAGCAGCTTCAAATTGGGGGCGATCTCAGCGATCTTTGCGGCCATGAACCGCTGAACGCTGGCCGTTGTCTTGAGCTCCAGTGCTCGCCGCAATATCGCCTCGGCACTCTTGCGCGTCAGATGAGCGGCCAGATCCTTGATCATGGGAATAAATGCCGGGCTCATGCTGAAGCTCGACAGCCCCATGCCCACCAGCAGCACGAAGGCCCGCGGACCGCCCGCCATTTCACCGCACAGAGTTACTGGCGTCCCTGCCGCGTTGCAGGTGTGGATGATGCTGTTCAACACGCGCAGCACCGGCGGGCTCAACGGCTGGCAGAGGTGACTGACCTTGGGATTGTCGCGGTCGGCGGCCATCAAATACTGCACGAGGTCGTTCGAGCCGATCGACACGAAGTCGACTTCCTTCAAGAGCGTGTCGATCGAAACGGCCGCGGCCGGCACTTCCAGCATAAATCCCAGCCGTACGCTGCCGTACGATAGGCCCTCGGCCTCCAATTGCTGTCGGGCCCGGCGCACCATCGCCCGCACGCGCCGAATCTCTTCCAGTGTCGTGATCATCGGAAACATCATCCGCACGCGCTTCACGCGTCCTTGCTCCTTGGCGGCGGCCCGCAGAATTGCCCGGATCTGCTTATTGAAGAACTCGGGATGCTCGAACGACAAGCGGATTGAACGCCATCCCAAGAATGGATTCGCCTCGCGCGCGTGTCCGAGATAGGGAATCGTCTTATCACCTCCGAGATCGAGCGTGCGGATCGTGACCTGGTGTTTCGGGCTGGCCTCGATTATTTCACGATACGCCGCGAGTTGTTGTTCCTCGTCCGGCACGTCCGGGTGCGCGAGAAAGATGTACTCGGTGCGAAACAAGCCCACACCCGACGCCCCCATGGCGTGCGCGGCTTTGGCGTCGGCCAGGTTGTTGATGTTGGCCAACAGTTCGATCTGCGCGCCGTCGGCCATCACGGCCGGCTGGTCCCGGTTTTCGGCCAATGCGTCCTTGAGATCGAAGAACTCTCGTTGCAGCTTCAGATAGGCGCTTGTCGTTTCCGAATCCGGGTTGATCACGACGTGGCCATCGCGACCGTCGACGACCACGATGTCACCGGTCTTGACCTGCCGCACGAGGCCTCGCACGCCGGTCACCGCGGGTATGCCGCGGCTGCGGGCCAGAATTGCCGCGTGGCTCGTGCGGCCCCCCGTCTCCGTCACGATTCCGCCGACTTGACGCTCGCCCAACGTAATAACCTGCGAGGGCAGCAGCTCGTTAGCCACCAGGATCAACGGATCGGGCAAAGACTTCAATTGCGGTTGCAGGACATCAGTCAAGTGTCCGCTTAGGCGAATGACCACGTCGCGCACGTCGGCCAGTCGCTCCTTGATGTATTCGTCGGCCGTGCTGGTAAACAGCGTCGTATATTGCTCCAGCATGCGGTGCAAAGCGGCTTGCGCGGTATGGCGCTCGTCGACGATCCAACCGCGGATCTTGGCCGTGAAAGTCGGATCGTGCAGAATCGACTCATGGACCTGAAAGATGGCCGCTTCGTGGGGCCCCACCTGGCTGGCCACCTTTTGGTGCAGCGCGTGCAGATCGCTGGCCGTCTTCTCGCGCGCGTCGTCGTATCGCGCTAGCTCGGCCCGCTCCTCGCCGTCGGCGAGTCGCTTGGTGTCGGGGTCGACGAAAATCTCGTTGATGCAATATGCCGTGCCCACGGCCACGCCCGGCGAGACGCCAATCCCCTTTCGCATTTTTGAAATCCTAACAGCGTGCTGCGAAACAAACAACAAAGCGCGGCGGCCACAGCGCCGCGGCGCGACGCAGGCGCTTCGTCCAGCTTCGGCTCCTAAAATTTCGGCGGCTCCGGGGGCTCGCGGCGAGGCCGAGTTTATCGGTTGTGGCACAAGGGTTAGACCGATATACTAGACCCTCTCGAAAGCACAAGCCCCTCGACCGACATTGCCAAGGCCGTGCATGCGTTTCACCTTCGTCGACCGCGTACTGGACCTTGAGCCGGGCGTGAAGATCACGACCGTCAAGTGCCTGTCGATGGCCGAAGAGTACCTGCTCGATCATTTTCCACGCTTCCCTGTCATGCCCGGTGTGCTGATGCTCGAGTCGATGACCGAAGCCGGCGCCTGGTTGATTCGCGTTTCGGAAAACTTTGCGCATAGTATTGTGACGCTAAAAGAGGCGCGGAATGTCCGGTTTGCCGATTTCGTTCAACCCGGACGCGTCTTGACCGTCACCGCCGAGATCCAAGAGTTCGACGGGGCCGATGTGAAGCTCAAAACTCAAGCCCGGATAGACGACCATGTTGCGGTTAGCGGGCGGTTGGTGTTGAACCGCTCGAACCTGGCCGATACCCGGCCCAGCTTGACTGCCACCGACGCGTATCTCAAGCAATGCCTCAGGGCACATTTCGCCGTCGTGTATCCGCAGTCCGCCGAGATCTCCTCCGCCGCCGAGGCCGCCCTGTCGGGTCCCAACGGCGCCCCGAGCGAGCCCACTGGGAATAAGCTCT
>CAZUPX010000737.1:0-1915 GCA_964622155.1 uncultured Planctomycetaceae bacterium
GGCGATCCGGGCAGGGATCCTGGCGATGGTAAGGGCGTCGTAGGCCGGGTCGCCGGATTTAGCGCCCCCGATTCAACTCAGGCCGGCAGGCCCATTTGTTTCAGCACCTGGGCAAACCGCGGGTCGGAGCGTACGTTGTCCAAGGTGGGATCAACCTTGATCCAGATGACGGCCGAATCCCGCTCGTCACAAGCCTTTCGCAGCCACTCGAATGCCTGATCGTTCTCACCGAGCGCCGCGTGAATCCGCGCGATCGCAAACGCGACACCAAACCGCGCCGGGGCAGCCGCGTAAAGCTCTTCCAGCACTTTCAGTGCCTCCGGCCGATTCCCCGCTGACGCGTAGGCGTAGCCGAGCATTCCCTTGACGCGCGGGTGCATGTGACCGCTCTCGATCGCCTTGTGCATCTCGGCCGTGGCTGCTTCGTACATTCCTTTTGCGACATACGCGATGCCAAGCTCAACGTATGTGAATGGCATGTTGGGATCCAGCTCAAGCATCCGTTGGGACTCAGCGATCGCCCGGTCGTATTGGCGCATCCAGTTGCAGCACATGGCGAAAACGCCAATAGTGCGCACCGAAAGTGGATCCAGTTCCAAACCTCGTTGGATTCTGGTCAAGGCATCCGGCAGCCGGCCCAGGGCCGCAAAGCGAAAGCAGTCGATCTCCCAGATAACGCCCACATCCGGATCGAGTGCGACGGCCTGTTTCAGCTCACGTTCTGCCGCCGACCAGTCCCAGTCATGCATCAGATGGAGCAGGGCCAGACCAACGTGTGGCTCCGCCAAGGTGCCGTCGATCGCCAAGGCCCGGTTAGCGTGGTCTCGGGCTGCCGCGTAAGTCTTGCGCAACCCACGGTGGAGCGCTCCCAAGACCTGGTAGCACCTGCCCAATCCCATATAGGCGAGGGCGTAATTCGGATCCTTCGTTAGCGCCCGCAGGCAGTAGTCAATCGAGATCTCCAGGCCCGCTTCCGTGAATTTGTTGTAGTGGTAGGTCGCCTCGCGGAACAGGAGATACGCCTCCGTGTCTTCCGTGTAGCGTTTGGTCAGGCGCTGGTCTTCTTCGCCGGTTAGTCGCAGCCGCAAGTTCGTGGCTACGTCCCGAGCGATCTGGTCCTGCAAGTCGAGAATCCCGCCGAGTTTACCCTGGTACCGCTGGCCCCAGAGGTGACTGTCCTCCTGCACGTCGACCAGACCCACCCTGCTCGAAAGCTCGTCACCTTGCTGCTGGAGCGTCCCCGTTACGACGATCTGCACCTTCAGTTCGCGCGCTATACTTGGGACGTCCGGCTGTTGGCCCTTGTATCGGGCGACGGAGGAGAACGGCCGCACTTTAAGCCCCGCGCGGCGGACCTGCGAGAGGCTGTTGATGATCTGGTCGGCCACGCCATCGCTGAGGTATTCCGTCTTGGCGTCACGGCTCACGTTTTCAAATGGCAAAACGGCAACCGCTTCGACTGATCGGTGGGTTGCTGGGGACTGAGGACTAGGATTGGCCGCGGTCGCGCGCAAGGCGAGAGCCAAGTCGCGCGCTGAATGAAGCCGCTTACTCGGGCTCTTAGCGAGGCACTGGCGAATCAGGCGGTCCAGCTCTGGCGGGACTTGATCCCCCGAATCCCACCAACTCGGCGGTTCATCATGCAGGATGGCCGTCATGGTTTCCGCAGCAGTTTCCCGTTGGAAAGCCCGTCGTCCGGTGAGCATCTCGTATAGGACGCAGCCGAAGGAAAATAGGTCACTCGAAGCGTCGACTGGCTGGCCGCGGACCTGTTCGGGAGACATATAGCCTGCTGTGCCCATCACCGTGCCGGGATTAGTCTGGGCAGGCGCATACAGTCCGGTTTCTTCGTGTGTGTTGGGTGGCGGCTGGACTCGTGCCAGCCCGAAATCGAGGATCTTCACGCGGCCGTCGG
>CAZUPX010000738.1:0-2862 GCA_964622155.1 uncultured Planctomycetaceae bacterium
GAAGCGGAAGGTAATCTGCGCGATGCTGGCCGTCGGCGGCACGCGGGCCGCGGCCGCGCAATATGTCGGCTGTCATCCCGACACCATCCGCAAGACCGCCGAGCGCGATGAAGAATTTGCGCTGGCGATCAGCCATGCCGAATCGAAGCATGAACTATTGACGCTGGCGGACATTAACAAGGCTGCCAAGGAAAGCCGCAATTGGCGCGCGGCGGCCTGGTTGTTGGAGCGGCGGTATCCAAGTCGCTACGGCCGGCTCCGCCCCGAGGTGATTACGGTCGAGCAAATTTCGCAGGCGCTGGCCCAGTTGGCCGACGTGCTGCTCGACGAGGTGCCCGAAGAACAACGCCGTGAACGCATCCTGATTCGACTGACCGAGTTGACCAGTCAACTGCATGCCGCGGCCGTGAAAGGAGGGCGTCGATGAGCTGTGAACGACCTTGGGACGATTGCGGGCTCTCACCCCAACAGTGGGCCGATCTGGCGTTGCGATTCCGGGCCGACGTCGCCAGGCGGCTGCGAGCGGCCAAACCGCAACAGCACCAGACGTTGCTCGACTGGGGCGCGCGCTACCTGCCGCACTACTTTCGCCGGCGACCTTCGGGCATGCACGTCTGGCTGGCCGAACAGTTTGAAACGATGAACACGACGCGGGGCGTCAAGCTCAACGTCATCGGGCCGCGCGGCGGCGCCAAGAGTACGCTGGTCACGCTGGCCTACGCGCTGCGCGCGGCCGTCGAAGGCTGGGAGCCGTACGTGTGGATCGTCTCCGACACCACGCATCAGGCCCGCTGCCACTTGGACAATCTCAAGCTCGAACTGACGACCAATGCCCAATTGGCAGCCGACTACCCGCAAGCGGTCGGCAAGGGACGCCGCTGGACAACCAACGCGATCCAACTGACGAATGGCGTGGCAATCGAGTCGTTCGGCACTGGTCAGGCGGTTCGCGGGCAGCGTCGCAGGGCGCATCGTCCGACCTTGATCATCTGCGACGACTTGCAGAACGATCAGCACATGCAATCCGCCTCAGAGCGAGAGAAGTCGTCGCGCTGGTTTCAGGGCACGTTGGTCAACGCCGGAACCAAAAACACGAACGTGGTCAACCTGGCCACCGCGCTGCACCGCGACGCGCTGGCCCTGCAGCTCGATCGCACGCCGGGCTGGACGTCGCGCGTGTTTCGGGCGATCGAGCACTGGCCCGACAATCTGAACTTGTGGCACCAGTGGGAAACGATCTATTGCCAGTCGGGATCCGAGGGGGGCCCGCTGGCGGCGCGCACATTTTTCGACGAGCATCAGCCGGCGATGCAAGCCGGCGCCGAAGTGCTGTGGCCCGACGAAGAGGACCTGTATCGGCTGATGTGCCTGAGGGTCGAAGGTGGCCGCACCGCGTTCGAGCGCGAGAAGCAGGGCCGGCCGCTGAACCCGCAGATGTGCGAGTGGCCCGAGGAATACTTCGACGAGGCGATCTGGTTCGACGACTGGCCTCTGAATTTTCAGGTCAAGACGGTGGCCCTCGATCCCAGCAAAGGACGCGACGCGCGACGCGGCGACTACTCGGCGATCGTCTCGCTGGGCGTCGACGCCGAGGGCGTGCTGTACGTCGAGGCCGACCTGGCTCGACGGCCAACGCCTGAGATCGTCTGTGCCGGCGCCGAAATCTGCTCCAGTTTTCGCCCCGACGCGTTCGGCGTGGAGACCAATCAGTTTCAAGAGCTGCTGAGTGCCGAGTTCGAGGCCGAGTTCAACCGTCAGGGCATTTTGGGCATCCACCCCTGGAGCATCGACAACCGGGTCAACAAGCAAGTCCGCATCCGGCGGCTGGGTCCGTATCTGTCGAGCCGCCGGCTGCGGTTCAAGACCAACAGTCCCTCGACGCGGCTGCTGGTCGAGCAGCTCAAGGAGTTTCCGGCCGGCGACTTTGACGACGGGCCCGACGCGCTGGAGATGGCCGTGCGGCTGGCGGGCGAGATGCTCACCCAAACCGGCGCCGGCGACGGACTGGGTGATCGCATGCCGATCGCGATTCAATGATGCTTATTGCTTGAAATCACCACACAAGCCCTGGAGACACAATTCATGGATGCGAACAATCACTTCGCGGCGTCGGCCGCACGAGAAGTCTCGATCGGCGAGCACCTCGAGCGTCGATTGGCCGAAGCCTGGCAGGGCCTGTGGGATAACTTTGTCGATCCGCGCGAGCCGTTTTACGACGACGGCGCCGATTGGCTCGCCACCGGAGCCGTCGGCGGTGGATCGGCGCCGGCCCACGGACCGCTATCGAGCGAAGCCCAGTTGCGCGACGTGCGCGATCAATGCCGGGCGTTGGCCCTGGGCAACGAATTTGCGATCAACGGCCATGAAAACCGGATCAGCTACCTGGTTGGTCCAGGGCACACCTATCGAGCCGCGACAAAACGCGGATACGACGCTTCGCCCGAGCTGTCGCAGGCGGCGCAGGCCGTGCTCGACGAGTTCGTGGCCGCGAATTGCTGGCACCGCCGGCAGCAAGAAATCGTCCGCCGCTGCGATCGCGACGGCGAGGCGTTTTTGCGGTTCTTTGTTTCGGCCGATGGCCAGACGCGCGTGCGATTCGTCGAGCCGGGTCAGATCGCCACGCGCAGCGACGTGCTGTCCGATCCGTCGGCGACGTTCGGCATCCTCACCGAGCCGGACGACGTCGAGACGCCGCTGGCCTACTATGTTGACGGCGTGGCGGTCGACGCGGCCGACATTCAGCATCGCAAGGCCAATGTCGACGCCAACGTGAAACGCGGCCTGCCGCTGTTCTACCCGGTACGCAAAAACCTGCGACGGGCCGAGAAGCTGTTGCGCAATATGAGCGTGGTCGCCGAAATC
>CAZUPX010000739.1:0-11562 GCA_964622155.1 uncultured Planctomycetaceae bacterium
AGAGGTCGATCCCACTATTGGTGTTGCCGGCGATCACGTTTCGCGCGCCGGGCAAAACGCCGCCAATTGTCGTATTGGCGGCATCTGTGGACACTTCGAGACCGTTGTAATTGGGCACCACCGTCACTCCGTCGGCGCCCAGGCCGATGTAGTTGCCCGCAACCACGTTATTGCCAAGCACGGCCAGCTCAAGACCCGATTGCGTGAAGTTACCGATCGCCAACCCGCGGACCGGCGAGCTCCCGGCCTCAATCCGCAGCCCAGTGGTTATCACTCCGCCGCCATCCAGCTCGATTACCGGGCTGCCCGCGAAATCCGGCTCGCTGGCGCCGTCGATCAAGACCGGGTCGGTAATGGTGGGCAACGCTGACTGCGGCGCGATGGTGTGCGGCCCGCTGCCTGGAATATTAAATTCGATGACCTCGAACCCGGGTGTGGCGTTGGTATCGAGGATAGCCTGCCGCAAAGAGCCGGTGCCGCTGTCGAGCGTATTGGTGACGACCGCGCTGAGCAGTTGTCGTTCTTCCAGTTGTTCGAACGACGGGCGCCAAGAATAACTGCGCGGACTGATATGCTTCCTTCTCGCCAATCGATTGGATCGTCGTTGCATCCGCGTTTCCTCCCGTTCGTTGTTATCCGTCATTCCATGCGCCGACGTCTCCTGCAGTCGTTCACAAACCACCAATGAAACAAGGCGATGATGTTCCACCGGCAATTGATGGAGCGCAAGCGTCCTGTTTCTTTTGAGACTTGAGTTGTGGTGGTCATCACCGTTCTTTTTCTCAGGCGGTCACGGCATGTTGCGACTTCGCTTCCAAACAAAAAAGCCGACGCGGCGGAACACCCCGAGGCATTCGACCACGTCAGCTTACTCGTTAACGGGCCACCCTACATCGCAGGGGTGCCCTTTTGTTAGTCATCCGACAACTTCTGCACAGAATGTACAGCTTCCAGGGCGGATTGCAAGTGGATTGTCCTTAGGAACTCGGAAATAGCTCGCAAAAATGGTTCCTTTTGCGGGGAATCGCCCTGGGACGACTCGTACCGTCGAATTCACAGCTGAGCGGTCTCAAGATGTCGTCTCACAAATCAAAGGCCCAAGAGTCCCTTGATCGCTTGATCGCGCGATATTTGACAGAGCCCTGCGTGACGAAGGATGGTCAGCTGGTGCGTGCGTTTCCTGGCCGTGATTACGGTTCGCAAGTTGCTTCCGTCTGGTTAGGCTCGTTGGCCTTGAAACCGATCTTGTTGCTTTCTGGCAAGGGGCACATCGCCGGCGGCGTTCGCACTGTTGCCGCTACCTGGTGCTTGTGTCACATTGACGATCGCCGCGGCCGTGGTCGAGCACCGCCTCCGCCGGACGCCAAACATGGCGTCATTCGACTGGCACTTTGTGCGACGAGTGGGCATAATCGATTCCGCATGTCACTTCCATCGAATGACTCTCGCGGGGCTCACCATGCACGTTCGCTGCCCGCTGTGCCACGGTTCGATCGAACTGGTTGACGCCAGTCCCCTGGGTCAGGTGTGCTGCCCTTGTTGCAACGGCAACTTTAGCCTGTTGGGCGAGGAGACCATTCCGCACGAAACCGCCGAGGTCAGGAGCATCGGTCACTTTAAGCTTCTTCAGCAGCTCGGCAGCGGCAGTTTTGGCGCTGTTTGGAAGGCGCTTGATGCCGAACTGGACCGCACCGTGGCCGTGAAGATTCCGCGCAAAGGGCAGCTTAACGCGAAAGAGGCGGAACAGTTCTTGCGAGAGGCTCGGGCCGCGGCCCAACTGCGGCATCCGGGCATTGTCGCGGTTCATGAAGTGGGCCGCGAGAAGGACATCCTGTACATAGTCAGCGACTACGTCGACGGGTTGACTCTTGAAGACTTGCTCAGCGACCGGCAGATCACGTGTCGCGAGGCGGCCGGGCTGTGTGCCAAAGTGGCTGACGCCCTGCACCATGCTCACGAGGCTGGAATCATTCATCGCGACCTGAAGCCCGGCAACATCATCCTCGACGCCGACGGGGAGCCACACGTGATGGATTTCGGCCTGGCCAAACGCGACGCCGACGAGATCACGATGACGATGGAGGGCAAGGTGCTGGGTACGCCGGCTTATATGTCACCCGAGCAGGCCAAAGGCGAGGGTCACCAGGCGGACCGGAGGAGTGACGTGTATTCGTTGGGAGTGATTCTGTTTGAGCTATTGACGGGGCACAAGCCGTTTCGCGGCGACGTGCGGATGCTTTTGCACCACGTCATTCATGACGACCCGCCGAGCCCCCGCCAGTTGAACAACGGGATACCCCGGGACCTGGCGACCATTTGCCTGAAATCGATCGAAAAGGAGCGCACGCGGCGTTACGCGACCGCACAGGAACTGGGCGATGATCTGCGGCGCTATCTGAAGGGCGAGCCGATCAAGGCGCGGTCGATCAGTCGCGTGGAGCGGGCATGGCGTTGGTGCCGGCGTAATCCAGGGGTTTCAAGTTTGAGCGCGGCGATCCTCGTCTTGTTGATGGCAGGACTGTTGGTGACCACCGCCCTCTATGTGCAATCCGAGAACGCCCGCAAACGTGAAGCCGAACAACGAATGCTGGCAGAAGATCGGTTTTTTGCGTTACCGAAGGGCGTCCATGATATAACGCCGCAGGAGGCTAAACGATATTTTGATGCTGGCAAAGGTACGTTTTACCTCGACGTCCGCACGGTTGAGGAATTCCGTGAAGGGCATATACCTGGCGCACTGAACATTCCACTGGCCGAGAGAAACCCAGTAACCAAACAAATGCAGATGAAGGCTGGTTTTCTCGAAGTGGTGAGAACTAACATTCCAGTTGACGCGAGGGTTATCGTCAATTGCAGATCCGGTCCGCGTGCCGCCCAGGCGGCACGGCTGTTGTTAGAGTCCGGGTATCGCGATGTCCACAACATGACCTGCGGGTTTATTGCCAGTACGGACAGTGAAGGGCGCAACCTCGAACCTGGCTGGTCGCAGTTGGCATATCCGGTCGAGTGGGGAGACGGTTCGCCTTCACCGCGTAGGTGAAGCTTCCGCTGACGCCGCTGCCAGTTGTGGAATTCGCTTCGAGTCCCTCATCGTCGTTGCCGCTGAGGGTGTAGCTACACCCGCGCCGGGGTCTTTCCGGGTCTTACGGGGTCCTTCGCCCGAGAGTCGAAATTCGACAAAAACGCCGGACAATCAGGGCCTTTTCGCCGAAAACAGCCTCGTTCCGTAGATGGCCCCTGTTTCAATTAGAAGTCCGCTGCTCTATCCAGTTGAGCTACGGGCGCTTATCGCGTGGACCCTCTAGTTTAGCCGATTGCCAAGTCAGCCGGCATCTCGCACCACCGCACCCACATCTCTCGAAATGCCTTTTCCAGATTCCGCGTGAAGGCGGCCGCGTCCAACAGGTGTGAGGTGCGCATCCTCTCGCGGAGTGTCGCGCGGACTTGGGTCAGGGCCGGCATGTCGCGGGCATGGCGGCCGGCGATTTCGACATACTGGTCGATCGAGCGCGCAATCCAATCGTCGAGACCCAGGCTGACCAGTGCACTGGAGCCGAAGCGTGACACGTAACTGTCGCCGGCCAGGGAAACTACCGGCACGCCCTGCCACAGGCAATCGCAGGTCGTGGTATGGCCGTTGAACGGAAAGGGATCCAACGCAATATCGACGCTGTTGATCAGTTTCAGGTACTCGCCGCGCGGCACGCGGTGACGGAGGATCAGCCGCTGGGGCTCAACCCCGTGGGCTGCAAACACCTCGCCGATCGATCGTCGTAGCGCGTCGCTCATGTCGGCCAACAACAACAGCTTTGCGCCGGGCACCGCCAGCAGGATTCGGGACCAGGTTTTCAGCACCGCCGGAGTGACTTTGCTGAAATTGTTGAACGAGCCGAAGGTGACATAGCCGTTTTGTACCGCCGGCAGCGGCCCGACCGAGGGAGCGTCGGGCGATGGCAAGTAAACAAAGAACGTCCGCGGCAGTCGCACCAACTCCTCGGTATAATACGCCTCGGTCGTGCCCGGCGGATCCGACCACGCATCAGTCAACCGGTAGTCGAACGCCGTCATTCCAGTCGTGTTCTGATAGCCGATGTACGTGACCTGCACGGGCGCAGCTTTTCGCGCGAAGGCCAGCAGCCGATTGCCGCCGATATGGCCCGTGAGGTCCACCAGGATGTCGATCTGGTCTTGCCGCACTAACTCCGCCACCTGCCGGTCGGTCAACCCCACGAGCGAGCGCCAGTGGGACGCAAATCCGCGCAGCCGCCGCGTCGTATCGTCTTCGTGCGCTACGTCGCTATAGCAGAACACCTCGAACCGGCCGAGGTCATGCCGCGAGAGGATCGGCTCGACGAAGAAATTCACCGCGTGAGCCTGAAAATACGGCGAGACGTAACCGACCCGCAGTCGTCGGTCCGGCGAACGGACGTTGGCATGAGGCGGACTCGCGGCCGTCAAGGCCTCGGCATGACGCTCGGCCCAGCCGCGGTGCTCGGCAAACAAAGTCGCTTTGTCGTAGCGGGGATCAAAATTCAACGCATACACCAGATTGCTGTGCTGCGCCGCCGCCGCGGGCGCCAGCTCGATCGTCTTGCGATGGTACTCGATCGACTCGCCGATCCGACCCAGAGCTTGCAGCGCCAGCGCGATATTGCCGTGAGCCAACGCGCACGCGGGATCAAGCTGGATGGCGCGGCGACAACAATCGATCGCATCCTCGCGGCGTCCGAGATCGGTGTAGGCCACGCCCAGGTTGTTGTACGCGGCGATCAACGTCGGATCGAGCCGGATGGCAGCCTGATACTCGTCGATGGCTTCCTCGAGTCCCCCCAGCGATTGCAGAGCATTGCCGGCCCCGACATGCGCCGCCGCGTTGCGCGGTTCGAGCCGCAACTGTTCGCGAAACGCCGTCAGCGCGTCGTCGTGGCGCCCCAGCGCATACAGCGAAGTTCCCAGGGCAATTCGGACGGCCGGCACTTGCGGATCGAGTTGCAATGCGCGGCGGTACGATTCGATCGCCGCGGCCGTTTGGCCCAACTGCTGTTGGACTTCGCCTCGCTTGGCGTGAAAGGCCGGTTGCGCCGCATCGCCGCGGATCGCCCTGGCAAGCAGCTCCGCCGCCGCCTCAAACTGGCTGGCCTGCATCGCCAACAAACCCAGCAAGTACAACGCCTGGGGATTCTCGGGCTCTACGGCCAGGATTTGCCGATAGACTCGCTCCGCCTCGGCAAGTTGGCCGGCGTGGTGATGGCGCGTGCCGGTCTTCAGGGCCTCGGAAATCGAAACCATCAGGTCATCCACGCGAATCGTTCGGCTTCGCCGGCGGCGGTGTAGCCGCTGCAAGTCATCGATCAAGTTTACCACCGCACTGCCCGTTCTACGAACTTTTCGGTTGGATGTTGCCGGCGCGTGAGCGCGGAGCGTTTTATGTTGACGGGCGACCGCGGAGATTTCCAACTCATGCTCGGCAAAGCGACCACTGTCGCACAGTATCTGGCCGCCTTGCCCGCCCACAGGCGCCTGGCCAGCGAGGCCGTGCGCAAAGGTGATCCGCAAGAGCGTCGACCGGTATGTTGGGGTGCGACGGCGGGCGCTTACCCTCAACTAACTGCTCTTTATTCGCTGGTCAAGTTGATGGTCACTTTGTCAATCTGGCCGGTGAAGCGAAAGTGGTCCTTCGCCTTGTAGTTCTTTGAGACGGGCGTGCCGTTGTCCACGCCGATATCGAAGGTCTCGCTGAGCGAGAAGCTTCCCGGATGGGTTTTGTCAATGACGCCTTCCGCCACTTTCTTGCCGTTCACATAGAGTTCGCCGGTGCCCTTGAGCATTCCGGTTTTGATGAAGTTGAACTTCAGGTCCACCGTGCCCTTGGGCAGCTCGGGCGAGACGATGGCGAAGCGCTCGGAGTTGAAGTGGTTGTAGTCGTAGTGCAACTTGTGGTCGGCGATGAACAGGCTGTAGCCGCCGTTCACGCCGCCGCACGCGACGATGACGCCCTCCTCGTCGCCCTTCAGTTCGAGCGTGGTCTCTATCGTGTGCGACTTGTTCTTGATTGGCGCGGACACAGCCTCGGCGATGCGCTCGGCCCCCGGCCAGTAGTAGGTGAAGGTCTTCCGGTCGCCAAAGGCGCGGCTGAACTGCTTGGCGATCCGATTATTCAGATCATCGTATAGGGGATAGACGTTGTTCTTCCACGCTTGCTCATCCCACAGCTTCTTGAGCTCGTCGAGTTTCTGGGGATTCTTGTCGGCAAGGTTGTTCGTCTCGGAGAAATCCTCGTTGAGATTGTACAGCTCCCACTCATCCTTCCCGAAATCGAAGGTGCCGCCGGTGATCCAGGGCATGCGGTTGGCGTGGATGGTCACCGCCTTCCAGCCGTCCTTGTACATCGCACGGTTGCCGAGCTGCTCGTAGTACTGCTCGGTGCGGGCGGAGGGCGCGTCGGCCTTGTTGAAGGAATAGGCGAGGCTGATTCCATCCACGGGCATTTGTTTCACGCCGTCGATCTCCCCCATGAATTTGGTGCCGGTGACTTCCAGGGCCGTGACCATAAGGTCGGTGACGTAGCCGTATTGATTTCTGATCTCTCCCTTGGCCTTGATGCCCTTGGGCCAGGTGATGACGAGGCTGTCGGCGATACCGCCGTTGTGGACGATTTGTTTGCAATACTTGAACGGCGTGTTCCCGGCCATGGCCCAGCCCGCGTGATAGTGCGGGTAGGTGTTGGGGCCACCCCATTCGTCGTAATGCTTCATGTTTTCTTCGAGAGAGGCCTGCATGCCATTGAGCACGAGCGATTCGTTGTACAGGCCGTTCAATCCGCCCTCGCCGCTGCAACCATTGTCGGCGGTGAGCATGATGAGCGTGTTGTCGTAATGGCCGGTGCGCTTGAGGTTGGCGATGATGCGTCCGACCTGCTCGTCGGTCTGCGTCATCATGCCGGCGAAGACTTCCATCTGGCGGGCATAGAGTTTCTTCTGATCGGCGCTCAGGCTATCCCAGCGGGGAATTTCCGGGATGCCGTTGGACAGTCTAGTGCCGGCGGGAAGGAGCTTCATCTCCATCTGTTTCGCGAAGATCATCTCGCGCGCATTGTCCCAGCCCATGTCGAACTTGCCCTTGTACATGTCGATGTACCGCTGCTGGACCTGGTGTGGCGAGTGCATCGCGCTGGGCGCCCAGAACAGGAAAAAGGGCCGGTCGGGATAGATCGAGACATGCGACGTGATGTTCTCGATCGCCCGGTCGGCCAGGTCGGTGGTCAGGTGATTGTCCTTCTTGCCCATCCACGTTTCCGACGGGCGGTGATCGTTCCACAGTAGTGTGCGGTAATCGTCCGCATCCGCGGCCATGAATCCATAGAAGTGGTCAAAACCCTCGCCGCTGGCCCAGTGGTGGAAGGGACCGCTCCCGGACGCTTCCGGCAAGGGCGTGTGATCCCATTTGCCGATGGCGAAGGTTTCAAAGCCCGCGTGCTGGAAATGCTTGGCGATAGACTTCGCGCTCTCGGGCGGCGTGCCGTTGTAGCCGGGGAAGCCCATCGCGGTTAGCGCGTGGGAGCCCAGGCCGATCTTGTGCGTGTTTCGACCGGCCATCAGCGCCGCACGCGAGGGCGAGCACAGCGCCGGGGTGTGGTAGTTGTTGTAGCGCAGGCCGTCCGCGGCCAGCGCATCGATGTTCGGCGTCTGGATCAAGCCGCCGAAGCAGCCGTATTGGGCAAAGCCCACGTCGTCGAGCAGGATCATGAGGACGTTGGGGGTGCCCGGCTTCGGCTTCACGCCTTCAGGATACCACTCGACGGATTCCTCGTACGTCCTGCCGATCTTGCCCTTGAACTCCTGGCCGTATTTCTTGAAGGACTCGGACACCTGTTCCTCCGATGTGGTCGTACATCCGGCCAGAGCGGTCAGCGCGAAGCACACGAGACTGAGGACCGCGAGGATCAACTTCTTGTTTGAATCCATTGGTATGATCCTTCTCTAGATTGTTTGCCGTGTTTACTTCAACTCTTCGATGTCGCTGAGCTTCCCCGTCCCGTCGAAGTCCGCTGCTCTGTCCAGTTGAGCTACGGGCGCGTGTCGCGTGGACTCTGTAGTTTAGCTGATTGGCAAGTCAGCCGGAATCGTCGGGCTTTCCCTCCGAGGTTTGTGGGTAGAGAGTGATTCACGCAAGGGTGCCGGGCTTGGGGAGCCGTGGATGTGGCGATTGGGTCGGCCGCAAAGTTCGCCCCCCGTTATGGCAACGTTGCGCTGCTGGCCAGACCGTTCTGCAATTCGTTGTCGATCAGGGTGCAAGCCTCTGAGTTGAAGTAGTTGACCTACTTGCACTTTAGTTGCTCGGATTCGTTGAATCAGCTTTGACGTGCTGCTTTTCAGTTGATGCAACGGAAAGAGTTTAGAGTTCGTTGCGGGTTGTAGGGGCGCTTGCCTATACTGTCGGCGGGTTGAAAGCTAGCCCGCGGCGGGATAACGCTATGAAATTTGTCGCGCTCGACTTTGAAACGGCAAATCCTTCTCTCGATAGCATCTGCCAAGTTGGCGTTGTCGTGTTTGCGGATGGATGCGTGGCAGACAGTTGGGAAACACTGGTTGACCCGGAAGACTACTTTGACGGGTGGAACGTCTCAATTCATGGAATCGAAGAAAGCCACGTTGTTGGCGCGCCAAAGTTTCCAGAAATCGTTCAGCGACTTTGTGACTTTCTCGCCGGGCAAGTCGTCATTCATCATACGCCATTCGATAGAGCTGCTCTTGCGAGAGCGTTTGAGAAACACCAGCTATGTGACGTAACTTGCCAGTGGCTTGACACTGCCCGAGTTGTTCGCCGGGCATGGCCGGAGTTTTCGCAACGCGGATACGGTCTCAAGAATGTCGCCAGAACCCTTGGAATTGATTTCAAGCATCATGCCGCACAAGAGGACGCCAGAGCGGCGGGAGAAATACTGCTCCAAGCCATTCGTCTAACGGGACTCAGCGTTACCGATTGGCTCAGTCGGGTCAGAAAACCAATCGGCTCGTCGGCGCATGACGCAAGTGACAGGCACACGCGAGACGGCAACCCTGAAGGGTTGTTCTTCGGTGAAACTGTAGTTTTCACCGGAACGCTTTCACTACCTAGGCGCGAAATGGCCGATCTTGCGGCCCGCACGGGATGCAATGTTGCCGATGTGGTGAACGTCTCGACAACTTTACTTGTGGTGGGCAACCAAGACATTCGGAAGCTGGCGGGCCACGAAAAGAGCAGCAAGCACCGGAAAGCGGAGGGGCTTAGGGCGAAGGGACAGCCGATCCGTATTCTCACTGAAACAGATTTTGAACGACTGATAAATTCAGCAAGCGAAGACGCAAATGTCTAGCCGCATACGCCGATCAGTCAAGGAACCTTACCGCACCGGGCTCAGCTATGCCGAAATTTGGCAAGGGCCAGACAAGGCGATAATCACTTGTTGGGAAGTTGGCCGACAATTGAAAGACAAAGACCCCGAGATTGCAGCTCGAGCCGCAAAGGGCGAATTAGTTTCACTTCCCTGGAAAGGCGGAACTGGCAATTTCCAGGAACTGCCCGCTGGCAAAAAGGCGCCGGTGAGGTACGGAACGCTTAGATACCTAGCAATGTGGCAAGGCTTGCGCGGCGACGACTTGGACATCGAAATAGAGGCCCAAATCACTCTCGTTTGCACGCGAACGAATCGACCCGTGATATTCGACCTAAACACGGCGGCCAGTCTGGAAGAATGATTGCGCCAAAGCCCGACGTGCAACTCAGCCGAGCATTTTCATTCGCTTTGCGGCAACATCGTACATGCGCTTCTCGAAAACCTGAATTTCATCGGTCGTGTATCCGTACATGCTGAGACGCGAAAGATCGACCCGCCAAGGGGCTATCATGGTTTGCTCAGAGCTAAGAAATTTTTCTAGCTCAGTTGTCGATAGATGCTCGACTGGCGTTGGCATCGCCACGGCTTTGCCTTGCTGAACTTGCTGGCCTAACTTTGACATGCTGGCTTGCCGTGTTTGATTTTCCCGCAGGTCGTGAGCCCGCAATTTGTCAATGCGGTCTTGGGTCCACCCGAGACAGTCGATTATGTGCGGTGGTTTGGTCATTGGCTGTTGTGGTTGCGTCCAAGTCTGAATCCGGGCACCTGGACTCTTGAGCCAATGACATCCGGGACAAATAAATTTGGCACCGATGAACGTCTTGATATGTCGGGTGTGATCGTATTTCCAATGTTCATCAAGCGTGTTGGCTTTACACGACTTTGGGCAGTCGCATTTTTGCCAATCAGGAAATAGCTGCTTGTGCCGCTCTCGGACGCCGCGCCATTGCTTCTCTGTCAATGCGAAGTAGAGTGACCAAAGCAAGGGCAAGACGTATTCCGCTTGCTCGTGCGGTTCCAATGGAATCGGAACGGGGTTGAGAATTCTGAACATCTCGCTTATCGGCGTACCGGGCGGGAACTGCTTCATTTGTTCCCCGGTGATTTTCTGCTTGTATCGTGGGCGCCTAGTGTCCGACTGGACTCCGTCCGGCTGTCGGGGCGGAGCAACAGGCGGCTGTTGAGCCGGTTGCTTAGGCGGAGCGCCGCTCGACTGCGGGCCAAGCTGACTCAAAAGCTGTTTGAGTTGGTTGAACATCGCCAGCCATTCTACCAACGCCAGTAGCGGCTGTCGCAACCACCGGCCAGCGGGTTTCAACGTGCATTTGGCCTGTCGACGACCGTCGCGGCCACGGCGACCGCCGCACCTGGTGGCTTCGCGGCGATGGCTGGGTTAAGTTGGACGCATGGAAATCAAGCGACGCACGGTGCTTGGGTTGGCGGCGGCTTCGGCCTTGTGGCCGGCACGCGCGGCGACGGCACAGACGGGCAGTGCTTCGGCGGGCGCCGGCCAAAAACTCAAAATGCACGTCGGCTGCCAGCGCGGACCGACAACGGCGCGGCTGCTCGATCATTTCAAGCGCCACGCGGTCGAGCACATCTGCGGGTATCCGCCCGACCCGGGTCCGGACGCACATTGGTCGGTCGACGACTTGAAGCGCACCAAGGATCTGTGCCAGCAGCACGGCGTTTCGCTCGATATGGTGGCACTGCCGTTTTTGACGTCGAGCCACATCGATGGCGAGCGGCGCGGGGCGATCATGTTGGGCAACAACCCGCAGCGCGATCGCGACATCGAGCACATTCAAAAGATGATCGCGGCCTGCGCGGCGGCCGAGATTCCGGCCTTCAAGTACAACATGAGCTTGCTGGGCGTGCTGCGCACCGGCCACACGCCCGGCCGCGGCGGCAGCCGAAATAGCTCCTGGAAGCTGGCCGAGGCGACCAACGCCAATCAGTTGACGCGGGCCGGACGGGTCTCCGAGGACGCGGCCTGGGAGCGGATCACTTATTTTCTCGATCGCGTGATTCCGGTGTGCAATGAATACAAGGTCCGCGCCGCGTGTCATCCTCACGATCCAGGAGTTCCGCCGGCCGGGTTCCAGGGGATCGTGCGCGTGCTGGGCACCGTGGCGGGGCTCAAGAAGTTCATCGAGATTCAAAGCAGCGCGTATCACGGCCTCAAT
>CAZUPX010000740.1:0-3622 GCA_964622155.1 uncultured Planctomycetaceae bacterium
GCTGGCTGGCCGCCACCGCCGCCCAGGGATCGCCTCCGGCGGTGCCGCCTTGGCCCGCCAGGCGCGCAAGTAGATCTTCGTTTGAGGCGCTAGCCATCTTCACTTCCTCGTGATTGGTCGACATGGATCCCTCGTTCAAACCCGTTTTGTCCCGGGAAACTCTAGGTCGCTTCCCAATGCCCGTCAAACGAGGGGGCATGTGCAATCGCGGCCCGCCGCGCCATGACCCTTGGCCGCGCAGCGTCGTTCGATCAGCCACCCACTCCCCCCAGACAGTGGCGGCTTATAGCGGTATAATTTTTCCGGATTTGCGGTTTCGAGCGCCCCTCGGGCGCAACCCGGCACACCATTCACGCACCGCGTTTTCGGTACTTCGTGTCTCGGCTTTTCTAAAGGACGTCATGGGCATGCCAATCGCACGCAAAACGGACCCGTTTGCTGCCGCTGACCGCTTCGAAACCCCACAGGGCAAGGCCCGTCTGTTCCGCCTTTCCAAATTGGAAGAGCTAGGTCTGTGCACGATCTCGCAACTTCCCTTTTCGATCCGCCTGTTATTGGAGTCGGTGCTGCGCAACTGCGATGGTTTTGCAGTGCACGAACAAGACGTGACGAATGTGGCCACTTGGAATGCGGTGGCCCCGGCGCAGGTTGAAATCCCATTTCATCCGTCGCGCGTGCTGCTGCAAGACTTTACCGGCGTGCCGGCCGTGGTCGATCTGGCGGCCATGCGCGCGGCCATGAAACGGCTGGGCGGCGACCCGAAAAAAATCAACCCGCTGATCCCGGTCGATCTGGTGATCGATCACTCGGTGCAGGTCGATCAGTTCAACAGCGAAAGCGCGCTGGGAGCGAACGTCGATTTTGAGTACCAGCGCAACCGAGAGCGCTACGAGTTTTTGCGCTGGGGTCAAAAAGCATTTGACAACTTCCGCGTTTGTCCGCCGTCGGTGGGAATCGTGCACCAGGTGAATCTGGAATATCTGGCCAAGTGCGTGTTTCTGCGCGGCAGTGGAAACGACCTGACAGCCGTGCCCGACACCTTGGTGGGCACCGACAGCCACACCACGATGATCAACGGGCTGGGCGTGCTGGGCTGGGGCGTCGGCGGCATCGAGGCCGAGGCGGTCATGCTCGGTCAGCCGCTGTATATGCTGCTGCCGGAGGTCGTGGGCTTCCGCATCACGGGCCAGCTACCGGCCGGCTCGACCGCCACCGACCTGGTGCTGACCGTGACGCAGATCCTGCGCAAGGCCGGCGTCGTCGGCAAGTTTGTCGAGTTTTTTGGGCCCGGGGTGCCGCACATGAAGCTGGCGGATCGGGCGACAATCGGCAACATGGCCCCCGAATACGGCGCCACGATGGGTTTCTTTCCTGTCGACGCCGAAACACTCAACTATCTGCGCCGCACCGGACGCACCGCGGCCGAAGTCGACCTGGTCGAGCGGTATACGAAAGAGCAACAGCTCTTCCGCACCGACGACGGACCCGAGCCGAAGTTCACCAAGATCATCACGCTGGACACCAGCACGGTCGAGCCCAGCATGGCCGGGCCCAAACGCCCGCAAGACCTGGTGCCGCTCAAAGCGATGAAGGCCTCGTTTCGAAAGGCGCTGGTGGCCCCCATTGCCGAGCGGGGTTTCGCCCTCGATGAAAAGAGCGTCAAGCGGACCGCGCAAGTGTTAGACAATGGCCACGGCTCGACGATCGGCCATGGCGCGGTTGTGATCGCCGCCATCACCAGTTGCACCAACACCAGCAACCCCTCGGTCATGATCGCCGCCGGTTTGCTGGCCAAGAAGGCCGCTGAAAAGGGACTCAAGCCCAAGCCGTATGTAAAGACCAGTCTGGCGCCGGGCTCGCGCGTCGTGACCGACTACTTCGACAAGAGCGGGTTGACCAAGTCGCTCGAGGCCATGGGCTTCTACACGGTCGGCTACGGTTGCACGACCTGCATCGGCAACAGCGGCCCGCTGCCCGATCCGGTCGCCAAGGCCGTCACCGACGGCGACCTGGTGGCCGCGGCCGTGTTGAGCGGCAACCGCAACTTCGAGGGCCGCATCAACCCGCTGGTAAAAGCCAACTATCTGGCCAGCCCGCCGCTGGTGGTCGCTTACGCGCTGGCCGGCACAACCGACATCGATCTGATCACGGAGCCGCTGGGCAAAGGCAAAGACGGCAAGGAGGTGTACTTGAAAGACATCTGGCCGAGCGCCGAAGAAGTACAGAAGACCATTGACGCCTGCGTGCTGCCCGAGATGTTCCGATCGCGGTATGCGAACGTGATGACCTCGAACGAGAAGTGGAACGAGCTGCCCACCAGCGAAGGTGACCTGTACGATTGGAACGCCAAGAGCACGTATATTCAGGAGCCGCCGTTTCTGCTGGACCTGTCGCGCGAGCCGGGCAAGACTCAGCCGATCGCCCAGGCGCGCGCGTTGGCTCTGCTGGGCGACTCGGTCACCACCGATCATATTTCTCCGGCCGGGTCGATCGCCGTCAAGAGGCCGGCCGGACAGTATTTGATCGCGCAGGGGGTCGACCCGCGCGACTTCAATAGCTACGGAGCACGCCGCGGCAACGATCGGGTGATGACGCCCGGCACGTTCGCCAACATCCGCCTCCACAATTTCCTGGCCCCCGGCACCGAGGGGGGCGTGACGCGGCACTTGCCCGACGGCCAGATCATGACCATCTACGACGCCGCCATGAAGTATCGTGCCGACGGGGTGCCGCTGGTCGTGTTCGCCGGCGCCGAATATGGCACCGGCAGCAGCCGCGACTGGGCCGCCAAGGGCACGCTGCTGTTAGGCGTGCGCGCCGTCATGGCCGTGAGCTTCGAGCGCATCCACCGCAGCAACCTGGTGGGCATGGGCGTGCTGCCGCTCGAACTGCCAAAGGGCCAGACCTGGCAGGGTCTGGGGATCAGCGGCGAAGAGCTGTTCGACATTTCCGGGCTGGGCGAGAATCTGAAGCCCGGCGCTACTCTGGAAGTCATCGCCACCTCCGCCGACGGCAGCGTCAAAAAGTTCACCTGCCTCACGCGCATCGACACCCCCGTCGAGCTGGAGTATTTCCGCAACGGCGGAATCTTGCAGACCGTGCTGAGGAAATTGTTGGCGGGGTGAGCGGTGCGTACTCTGTCTCTTCGGGTGAGAACGTTATTGTAGTAGGCACCTGAAGGCAGCCCTTGAGTCAAGGGCAAATACGTTGCCACCGAGGGCACCGAGTTCTCTGAGACGAAGCGTTGTGCCAAGCAAGCCGTCGTGCTCCTCGTGCTTTCTTAACTCAATTTTCTTCTCGGTGATCTCCGTGTTCTCGGTGGCAAATTCCCCGTCTTCGTGCCCTTCGTGCCTTCGTGTTGAACTCCCCGTCTCCTCCCTCGAAAAAAAACTACTTGAAACTAGGCCAGCCTTTCGTCTAGGATCGCGCACAGTCGCTTCGGACAGGAAGGTCAGAATCGGTGCCCTCCAAATGTGTGTGCGGGGAACGCGCTTGGTCACGAACCCGCAACCACCTGTGCCGTACCAGCCTCTGCCGGGGCCGTTGAAAACCTCTGCGTTACTGTGTTGCATCCGTGAGGCGTGATGGACCGACGACGACTGACGCGTCGACCGTTCGTGCC
>CAZUPX010000741.1:0-2415 GCA_964622155.1 uncultured Planctomycetaceae bacterium
CCACCCCGTTCGGCCATCCCCCCCCCCCTCGGCGGCAGCGGCTTCGTCTGATCGCCCAACTTCGAGCGGCTGCTTCATCGCTCGCGCTCTCATTCGACACCCCGCGACCTTCGCAGCAAGGCTTCTTGAACCGCTGGCCACCAGAAAATCCGACGCCGTCCACCCGGAAGAATTATTGACGGGATCACCCCTTTTCTGATGGCTTCCCTCAGTGATCGCTCGCAAAGCGGCACGCGCGGGTGGAGTGTTGCGAAGGAAATAAAGCCGTTGGAATCCTCTGCGCTTTCCGTTGGCGGCAGTGCCGTCGCCGCGCCCGAGTTCTCGGCCGGGCCAGCCGTTGATGCAGTGTTCATTTTTACAAATGGCTGCGTGGGTCAAAGCACGTTCAGGCAGAGGTAGGCAAAAGGGAGAGAAGCCTTGCAGTCATTGGCGTTTGCAGGCGTTCCGGGTGTCCCAGGAATGTCCCACGCACGGCCAACGAGCATGGCCCGCCCAGGTCAGCAACGAAAACCCCTGTCAGGGTTGATCCGCTGAACCGTGTTCCTGTTGTTGGATGCGCTCGAACGCCGTCAGCGACTCGCTGGAATCAGGCTCTACGCCATTGGCATTTGTGACGGTTGGTTCGGCGGGCTTGTCGTCTTGAGGCTTTTTACCAGTCTTGCTCCCGCCCGAAGGGTCATCGGCGTTAGAAGTCGGCAGCAGATGCTCTGGCCAGCCGGCAGCCCGGAGAAATGGGAGAGCTTTTCGGTAGTGGCGGTCAACGGTTTTGCGGTCGAGGCCATCCTTGGTGGCATATTTCTTCTGCAACTGACGCGCTGCGGTGGGAGCCTTGGGAACTGGGTTGCCGAGCATCAAGTGCTTCAGAATGAAATCGATGATTTGCTTTGAAATGCGGTGGTTTGCCAACGCACGCCGCGTTTGGACTGGATTCTCCTTCAGCTTGTATTCCTCCACCACGGCTTCGAGCCGGGCTTGATTCGTTTCCAATTCGTCCAAGATTGGCTGGAGTTCCTTCTGCACCTGTCGCAGCGTCTGGGCTGCTGCTTTAGATTTGGTTTCTACATGATCGCCAGCCGCGGTTAGCTTGTCGGCTCCCGCCTCTGCAGAATCATCGAGTCGCTTGACCACAGCCTCCATTCGATCGACATGGGTTGCCAACCCAGCACCCGCCTTGTCGATGGCCGCTCCGACATTCGCCGGGACGCCTATCAGCTTGAACACTTCATCGTGTTCCACTGCGCTCAACTCTTCCCGCTGGTCGCAATCCTCCAGATAGATGACCGTGCCGGCGTTGTCCGCAATGCGCGCCCGGTAGCGCACCTGGGCGCACGCCTCCAGGAATTGCGGATTCTGCTCGAATTTCTCCCCCAAGTCCGGCGGCGCGATTCCCTGCCTGCGCTGCTTTGTAGTCATGTCGTAAATGTTGGCAGGCGTTCCCGTGTGCGTGACCAGCCATTTGCGAAATCGGAGGCGCTCTCGTGACATCAATCCCAGGTCCTCACCGTTCTTATTCGCCCAATCCTCCTGCATCCAGGCGTCGCGGATGCCCTCCGAACCGCGCTTCACGTCCTCCAACGTCAACTTCAGCCGGCCCTTGCAGGGTACACCACCGATAGGCGTCTCTGACTCAATAATGCCCAACTGCGCTTCCGCCTCCTTCACAAGTTTTGCGCGATCGTCTTCCTTGGCGAGGCCCAATTTCGCAAGGGTCGCAGTCGTCAGCCTATTGATTTCCTTACGCCAGTTTCCCGCCTCGTATTCATATTGTTTGCGCATCACAACCAGCCATTTTTCCAGTCGCTCTTCCAACGGCCCATAATCGGAGGGTTCGAGGAGCGACACCTCCCGGTGAGTTTCCCAGTAAATCGCCCGCCACGGTTCAAACACATAATGCGCGGGCAATTGACTCTCAAACTCCTCACGGGACTGATAGCACGGCGGCGGTAGCAATCGGCAGGGGGAGATTTCGACGCAGACCGCCTCCGGAAAGGGGTCGCACGTAAAGACAGCCTTTGCTTGACGATTCGGATCGTAGAATTCCGGCATGGCCGGTTTGGGTGTCACAACCAACGGCTGGTCCGGTGGATCGAGCGCGTAGAAGTGGCGTCTGCAATCACCTTCCTTCGGAGTTTTCCAGCCGAGCGAGTGAAGCTCCCGTTTCTGGCCCTTCGCCAGCTCCATCGTCAGCGGTTTCATGCGCCACCTTCCTTGGGGAATACCACCACGTTCTCCGCCGCGCCGGCGGGCCGCACGTTGAACCACTTCTCCGCCTCCGCTTTCGTGGCCAGCCCTTTGTAGTGCGCGTGAATCATCACGGGCGAATTGCCGGCCAGCGCCGCCGTCAAATTCTCGTTTTGATGCAGGGCGAAATGGTAGGTGCAAAAGGCGTGGCGCAATCCGTTCCGGCGCGGTTTG
>CAZUPX010000742.1:0-1759 GCA_964622155.1 uncultured Planctomycetaceae bacterium
GACGTGAGTGGCGATGGATTGCTGACCAACACCGCCACGGTGGATACCGATCAGACCCACCCGCTGTCGACGACGGCATCGGTCAATGTCGGTTCCCTCATCTTTACCGGCCTCGCGTTGAACGATCCGCCGGCGAACTGGTGGGCCTCGCACAAGGCGGCGTGGGACGGCAACCTGGCCACCAACACCTGGGATGGGCTGGTGGGCACGACCCTGAGCATGCGCGACGTCTTGATCGCGGTCGACGCCAGTGGCAACGGCGTGATCAACGGAGGCGACGCGAAGGGCATCCTGATCGGCGACGTGAACGCCAACGGCCTTACCGATTCGGGCGAGGTCACGTTGTTCGTGTCGCTGGCTGCCGCGCAGCAGTTGATCGGCGCGAGCGACAGCTCGGCCGACCTGCGCCAGGTGATGATGAAGGAGGCGCTGGCGGCGCAGCTCAACATCAACAACATGTCGGGGGACTCGGCGCTCGATACGAGCAACGCCGAAGGGCCGAACAACATCGTCTCCGAGGCCGCCATGTGGCTGCGGGGCCTGGGGCCCTACTCCTATACGGGCAGCACCGGCAAGGTAGACACCAACGGCAACGGCGTGCTCTCGGACGGCACCAGCAGCAGCGTCGAGTACAACACGAGCACCAAGGCGTTCAGCAATGACGCCAACGGCGCGTTGTCGGGCAAGAACCTGACCGATGGCCTTGCCGCCTGGGACCAGGATGTCGATGTCGACGGCCTGTTCGGCGACGTCGTGGCCAGCGGCGAAGACCTGATGGAGGGGCTGAGGGCGTTCAACGAGGGCCAGCTGGTGGTCTCGGCGAGCGGCGGTAGCGTCGGCTGGTTCGACGGCACCGACTTCGTCGACGTTACGCCGAATACGCCGGATGCGTTCTGGAATGTGCTGGCGGACTACGTGCTGTGACGAGGTAGCAGGCGGGGAAAAGGTGTGCGGCAGCGGCAATAACAAGTAACGGCCGGGCGGCAGAGGCCTCCTCCAAAGGGAGGCCTCTAGCCGTTTCTGGGCAGGGAATTTTGCGACAACGATTGACCGATAGGGGCGGATCATGGCGACCAACGAAGCACTCAATAACGAACTCACACCGATTGTCACGACTGACCTGCTCGATTACAGGCCCGGCAGCACGGCGACTATCACCGCCACGGGTTTCATCATCGGCAGCACCATCGAATTCCAGGTGCAGCACGTCAGCGCGACAGGCGATGATGGCGTGTACGGCACGCTCGATGACGTCACCAGCGACAACTCGGGCTCGGGGCACGAGTCCTGGTACGTCACCGACGGCGTGCAGATCGTCCTCGCGGGCGCCGACGGCGCACTCGGCACCGCCGACGACGTCGTCACCGGCGACCTGGACGGCGTCGCCAACGGCACCATCGTCACCGACTGGTACGTCAACCCCGACGATTCGGCCGGCGCGACCTTCCTGCTGACGGCGACTGCCATCGACGCGGGTGCGGATGGCGCCATCGGCACCGCGGATGACGCCGCGACCGGAGCACGCGCCACGTCTTCCTTCACCGACAGCCTGCCGGCGCCAATCCAGACTTATTTCGTGCCGCTGCGCGAGGGCGACCTCTTCGCCACCTACGACCTCATCAATTCCGATACCAGCGGCAACATGAATTCGATCGTCGCCATTGCGGTCGCCGCGCCCGGCACGGTCATCTACTACGACCACTGGGAAGACGGCTACGAGGCCGACGTCACCGCGCCCACGCAGGTCACCACGCTGATC
>CAZUPX010000743.1:0-3493 GCA_964622155.1 uncultured Planctomycetaceae bacterium
TCGCTCGCGCTTCGGGCTAGCGTGGCGAGTTCGACCCCGCCACCAACTTGCTGACGGCGCCAATGATGTCCTCTTCGACCTCGGGCGCCCACGGCGAGGGGAGCCCGTAGTAGACCATTGCTCCGCCTCCTTCGTAGCCACCTTCGGTCAACACGCGGCGCGACGGGATATAAGCCATCACGTCGTTGCTGTAACCGGCGACCCACGTGCGATCTGCACCGTGTTGGCTCTTCAGCCGCACGGCGTAGTCCACAACAACCTCGCCTCCCAGCGTGATGAAAGTCAGCTTGCCTCCAAGCCGCCAGACCTGAATCGGATAGGGATAGGTCGCTGGAATCGGGTGACCCGCGGCCAACAGGGCCTGGTATGACCGGGCCCGCGACGCAATGAAGCGATCCTTCGACTCGGCGTCGTGGTCCACCTCCTCGGCCGTCGGAACTTTCGCCAGGTCCAGCGGGATTTCAGTGGCCTGAACGTTCAATTCTCCAGCGATCGGCTCAAGCTTTCGATCGAGTGCGGCCTGCACGGCAACAGCCAGGTCGTGGCCGTATTGTTTGGCCAACTCCACCTGTCGCCGCGGCAGCGGATTTTGATCGGCGCCACAGCCGGCGAAGAACAGCGCGGTACAACCCGGATGGCTTTCCTCCAACTCGCGGGCCGCAAAGCCGGGATAGTCGCTCGACCAGTCGTAGCCGTCTAGCACGGTGGCGTGGCAGGCATAGCCGAACAACACGGCCATGAGCTTTCCACGAGTGTCGGTGATCTTGAGCACCGGCACATCGTGGTCGAACGGCCCGACCAGTTTCCCCTCGGCCCGCAGCCGCGGCACGTCGGGCTCTTTGTTGTTTCGCCGATTGGCGGCAAATGTGGCCGTGCCGTGGCCGAACGAGATCTGCACCGGCTCGATTGTTGCGATGGCCCGGCCGACCACGTCGACGATTTTTTGTTGCAACGTGGCCGCGTAGCGATCGGCCAGAGTCTTTTGCTCCTCATCGAGCAAATCGTAGTGCATGACGTGCAGGTTGCGGCCCACGACCGGCCCGCTGTGCGTGTGCGAGCAGCACAGGGCAACGTGACTCCGATCGAGCCGATGCTTCTTCGCCAATTCAACACGCAGCGGCTCGGCCAGCTCGCGTCCGATGCCGACCAGGTCGAGCGACACGATCGCGACGCGCGCACCCTTTGGGTCATCCAGCACCAGCGCCCTGGCCCACAGGTCGTTCAAGAATCCGGTCGATGGATGATTGCGCGCGCCATAGCCGGCCATCCACATGGGACCTTGCGGCGTGATCTTTTCTTTCGCCGATCCAGCTTTCCACGCGTCGGCGGCGCAGCAGGGGAGGGCGGCAGCAAACAGCAGGACCGCAGCGAGAACGAGCAGCTTAGCATTACCGAACATCACCTTAGTCTCCCAGGCTCCCCTCGCTCCTCGTGGGAGAGGGATTTATATCACCCCAACCCCAACAGCCGGCGCGCATTGCCGTGAAAGATCTTCGCCTGTACATCCGCCGGCAGATCGACCTGCCGGAACAGCGTCAACTGTGGCACGTCCTGGCCCGGCGAGAGGTAGTCGGTTCCGAACATCAACCGATCGGCGCGGCGGATCAAGAATTCGCGGCCGAAGGTCGGGTCGCGCGAGATGGCGCCGGCGCCGCTGCCCGCCGACAGATCGCCGTAAAGGTTCGGGTACTTGTCCATGAGGGCGTCGATCGCTCCGCCCGGCGCGACCGCGCCTTGCGGATAGCGAGCCAGGTCTGCCTGGGTGATATTGCCCGAAATCGAGGCCCACCAGCCGGGTCCGTGCCCGATAAACTGTGTTTCGGGAAACTCTTTGAGCGATTTTTCCAGGCCCGGCAGACCGACGGCGTCCATGTTGCGCAGTTGGTCAAGATGAAACAACACCGGCAACTTCAGCTCACCGCAGGCGGCGTAGATGGTCATGTTGCGTGGGTCGTCAAAATTGACGCCCGGCTTGTGCTCGCCAAAACCCTTGGCCCCCTGGTCGACATATTTCTTGAGCATGTCGACCAGGCCTCGCAAGCCGCTGGTGTAACTGGTGCGCGGGTCGACCGAACAGAATGGAATCAGCCGACGCCGATGAGCCTTGGTTGCCTCGAGCACAAAGTCGGTCGTGATCGGATAGCTCGACGACTCGGGCGAGACCAACGGCAGCACGATCGCCTGGGCAATCTCGTTGGCATCCATCCACGCCAAGAGACCATCCGGCGACAACGGCTTCGTATGGTTCCACGTCTGACCGAGATGGGTGTGCATGTCGACGTAGCGTCCCGGCGGGAATTGTTCGCCGGAGTCAGCCAACACAGGCGATGCGCTGGCCAGCGCCAAGCCCAGCCCCGAGGCGATGCCCAGGCGGCAAGCGTCGCGGCGCGAAATCCGGGAGGTGGAATCGCGTCTCAATCGCGGTGCCCGGCTCGAATCGTTGCGCATAACTCGCACCTCGTCACAACACGCCGAGCAAGTACGCCAACAGGTCCGCCATCGCACCCGGTTCGATTTGCTTCTCCATCCCCTCGGGCATGATCGACATGCCGCTGGAGCGGAGCTGTTCAATCTCGCTGCGAGAAACAGTGTCGCTCACATCCTCGGCCCGTTTGAGCGTGACGCTGGTGGCCGTCTCGGCGGCCAGCATGCCGGTCATCGAGCGGCCGTCGTTAGTGATCAACACATAGTTGAGATACTGCGGGTTGACCTCGCGATTGGGGTCCAGCACGTTCACCAGGATGGCCTCGGCGCCGCGATTGCGGAAGCTGGCCAGGCTCGGCCCGATCTCATGTCCCAAGCCTTCCAATCGGTGACATGCCGCGCAGACCTTTGCAAAGACCTGCCGACCTCGCGAACGGTCCCCTTCGCTCGATAGCACCGGCCGATACGCCTCGACGACGTCTTGTCGCTTGCCGAGCTTGACTTTCGCCAGCAAAGGCGCGGCTCGGTCGCGAATCGATTTGTCGGGGTGCTTCTCCAAGACGCGCAAGCGAGTTGGCTCGACATCCGAAAGCGAAACATCGCCGCGCTCGGCCGCTTCCAAGAACACACCCAGCCATGCGGCCCGTGAAAAGATCGCCTCGGTCGCTTCCAGACGCAGCCGAGGACTCATGCTGGACCAGGCCTCGACGATAATCGGTGCGATCGACGGGTCGGAGAATTTCGCCAACGTGTTCAATGCGGCCGACTGAACGTCTTGCGGCTGAGTGTTGGAGATCAATGGAGCCAGTATCGCGCCGGCCTCTTCAAAGCTGTCAAGCGCGAGTGTGTGGATCGCATCGACTCGATCGCGCGAGGCAAGCTGAGCGTTGGCCGCTCGGCTTCGCGCTGACTTCAGCAACTCATCCAGAACTCGCTGGGCCTTCTCGCCGCCGGCGGCTGACAATCGCCCGCGCAGCGTGCCCGGTCCCTTGGCCAGCCCCTCGCCCATCCCACGAATTACTGAACCGATCAGTCCATTCTCGTCGGGCGGAAGGCGATCCAGCGCCGC
>CAZUPX010000744.1:0-3812 GCA_964622155.1 uncultured Planctomycetaceae bacterium
CTGCGTCCCATCACGTCGCCGCGCAGCACCTGCGTGAACGCCGCGTCCGACCACTGGCGCTTGGGATCCTCAAGAAGCGGCCGGAGACTCTTGCCTTCCAATCCGCTGACTGTCGGCAGGCCGCAGAGGTCGACCAGGGTGGGATAGACATCGACCAGCTCAACCACTCGCGCGCAGGCACGTCCAGTCCCGGCCACGCCCGGTGCGGCGATGATGAATGGCACGCGGGCTGATTCCTCGAAGACCGACATCTTGTGGTACATGCCGCCGTGCTCGCCCAGGTGATACCCGTGATCGCCGTAGAGCACGACGACGGTGCTGTTCCACAGGTCAAGCCGATCGAGCGCCTGCAGGATAACTCCAATTTGTGCGTCGACGAACGAGATACAAGCGTAGTACGCGGACACCACTTGCTGCCGCTCAGATTCGGAAAGGTCCGGCGTGCTTACAGGATACGTGAACGCCAGATCGGGCAGGCCCTTCAAGTGATCGGCCGGTTCGGCCAACGGCGGGATCTGCTTGGGCGGGTACATCTCAAAGTATTTGCGAGGCGCGGCATAGGGCGAGTGCGGCCGGCGAAAACCAAATGCCAGGAAGAATGGCTTTTTGTCGGTCGCTTGCGCCCGCGTGGCCAACATTTCAGTGGCCTGGCGGGCGACGACCCCGTCGGCCGTCTCGGCGTCGGAGGTATTCAGCTCGGCCAAGGTAAGCCCGTAGCTGTTCGGGCGCTCGATTTTCTGTTCGCGGATGATGGCCGCCTTGGGCGGGCTCTTGCCGGTCTCACGAATTTCCGAATCCCACGACGGCGGATCCTCGAAGTCGGGACCTGTGTGAAAGATCTTGCCGACATGGGCCGTGTAGTATCCCTGCTGGCGAAAATATTGCGGCAGGAACACCACGTCTTTGAGGAAAGTGCGCGGCGGCGTCTTGAGATCCATGATCCGCGTCGTATCGGGCCGTCGCCCGGCCAGCAGCGACACGCGCGACGGATTGCACACCGGATACTGGCAATACGCCCTGTCGAATCGCACACCCCGTGCCGCCAGAGCGTCGATATTTGGCGACTTGACGACTGCGTGGCCGTAACAGCCCAGGTTGTTGTTCAGATCGTCAACCGCGATCAGCACGACGTTGAGTTTGCCAGCGCCGTGCAATGTCGAAGTCAAAGCAGCCGTGACCGCCAACATCAACCCCAGGCAAGTGAGCCAGCGGCGATTCATGTCGTGCCTCAGAACTGTCGAGTGCCCGACGGCTTGGGCGGAGCGGGCACGGCGGCCTTGGGCTTCTTGACGGGCTCGGGTGCCTTGGCACCGCCCAGGAAGCTGGGCAACTGGAGCCCGGCCGGCGGCTTAGTTTCCGCGGGCATGATGACCTCGCCGTGCATGGCCAGCACGCCACCGTCGGCTCGCAGCTCAAGCTGCGCGCCTCGCACCCAGTTGAGCGCCGGAAACTGGTAGTCGGCCGGCGGCGTGGTGGATTCACCGGCATTGGCGACGGCGGTCGAGACCCAGGACTTCATGCCGCCGGAAAACTCCCGCAGCTCATACTGCCCACCCAAGGGCTCGATCATTTTGGCATCCAGCAACTGTTCGGCTGTCTGGCGAGCCTCGGCCGGCGGGACGTGCAACTGATCGACGAGCATGTTCATGAACCGCGCGTTCCCTTGCGCGATGGCGCGCGACTGACGGTAGCCGTACGCGTTGACCAGCGGGGCGATCTTGGAGTTTGCCAGGTCGTCGACATGAATCCAAACCTGCGCGGGGCGCGGCGCTTTCTCGAATTTTAGTTGTGGCGAAACGACCGCCAGGATTTCGGGATGGAACGAGAGCAACGTAAAATCGTCAAATTGCCGCCGCGACAAGCCCAGCCGCCCCGCCGAAAAGCCGTTCTGGTCGGGCGGATTGTTCGAGTTGCCCACCAACAATCGCAAGAGGCCGGAGTGGGGCCACGCGCCTACGTAACCTTGCAGCCCCTGCAACTGCGACGCGACGATTCGGGCAATCAGGCTGGTCCGCGGATCGGAGGCCATCGTCGGATCGGCGTCGCGCAGCGCGCCGAACAAATGATAGTCCCCACCCGAAAGACTACCGCCTATCACCGCGTCGAACGACGCCACGTCGCCGGCGACCGGGGCCAGCCGCTGATCGGTCGGCGCGCCGAGCCATCGCGAGAGCAGCTCGGTATGCTTCTGCGAAAGCGGCGCGGCCTCGATGTCGATCACGACTCTTTCCAGTCCGGACGTCGATAGGGCCTCGTGTCGCACGGCGGCCACGACCGGATCCATCGGACCCAACTCGTCGACATAGTATCGAGCCAGTCGCTCGTAATCCTTGGCCTCGCCGGGCGTGATCTTATCGAGCCGGACATCGGGCACCGGCAGAAACGTACCCCGCCCGCCACGCATCGAGTCGCCCAGTTCGCCGGCCACGACCTCCAAGTGACTGCCGTCGGGGCGCACGCCGAATCCTTCCGGCAGAAAGCCCGAGGCGACCAGCTCGTCGATCGTGCCGCCGGGCTTCTGCTCTCCGCGAGCTGCCAGTTGGGCAGTCTGAAACAGCTCGATCTCGACCGCCGAGCGCAGCCGCCGAGCCAGCTCAACCTGATATGGGGCGCTCAGAAGGTTCTGAAAGAACTGCGGCGCCAGATAGGCGAACACCGTGTCGTTGCGCGACAGAGGAATCCGCTTGCGGGCATATCGGAATTCCTCGGATGCGCCCAGCGAATCGTGCTTGCCGGCGCCGGTCGCCAGAAACCATTCGACGATCGTGCGGCTGGTCGTCACCAGGTGAAAGTCTCCGTCGACGACGTAGAACGATCGCAGCGCGTTGTCGGGCGTCGAGAACAGCGACACCTGGCGGTCGGCGATGGTTAGTTTTTCTTGCTTGCCGTCTTTCAACCCATTGAGTGAGGCAAGCCGCTGCTGCGTCAGGTCGGCCGACAGGGCAGCGCTGCTCTTGGCCTGAAAGAGCATGCCGATCGAGGCCCCCTCACGCAGAAACGTGTCGGTGCCGATCAAGGCCACGTCGGCAATGACCTTATCGCCCAACAGCTCGGCCAAGGCCCCCTGGTGCAGTCCCAGTTGGCTCTCCATTCGTTTGTTCATCGCGAAGTCGAGTCCGCGCTCAGAGATCACATCGCGCAGCTCACCGCCCCACTCTTCCAGCCGATGTCGCATCCATAGAAAATTGGGAAAGCTGCCGAACCGCACGTAAAAACACTCCACTGGAACGTGCATCGCTATCGGCTCGACGTCGGCCTCAACCGGATTTAGCACCTCGGGCTTGGGAAGCGGAAGCTCCTCGGGCAACGACACCGTCGCCGACTGTTGCGAAAGCTGTCCCGTGAGGATGGCGCGTGTTGTCTCCTGACGGGCCGACTCGGTGCCCATCAGCAGGTTCAATTGGCTTTGAAAAATCCCGGCATCTTTCGCCTGCCGATTCGGCAACTGCAATTGCAGTCGGCGGGCCAGCGTGTCGGTCAAGTATTCCTCGACCAGCGGCGGAAACTCAGCGGGGACATCGCGCCCATCGGCCGCCACGGCAAAGTCGGCCCACCACGCGCGCAACAGCCGCGCCTGGACTCCCGGATCGCGTCTCGGCACGACTCGCACCGTCTGCGGCGCCGGCGTATACACGGTCAGCTCCAGCGGCGCGTCGCCTCGAAACAAAAACAGGAATGCGCGTTGTGTGGGCAGGTCGACGAACTCCTGCAGTATCGGCCGCTCGTGCTTTTCGAACACCGGGTAAAAGACGCGGCCCGATCGTTCGGTGATCGACAGCTCTGCGAATTTCAAATTCGGCGCGTGCTGCTTA
>CAZUPX010000745.1:0-8065 GCA_964622155.1 uncultured Planctomycetaceae bacterium
GTCGTTGGCAAAATCGATGCCCAGATGAAACTGCCCGACGAGTCGTATCTGCCTGCCACAAAGTTCGGCGCTGTATTTGGCGAGTTCTTCGTCGCGCCGCGGAATTCGGTATTTGCCACGGTTTGCGACGTCGGCCAGCGCTGTGCCGGGTGCGCGCAATTGGGAAACGAGCTCCGCCGGTATGTCAACCTGAAAGACATGATTGTCCGGGTCAAATGCCAACACGCGAATCGGATAACCGCGTGAGCCAGGTTCTCGCAAGGCGCCAAACGTTTCGATGTACACAGGAATAGCCGCCTTGACGCCGGGAACGCCCTGCGCCTGAACGACGCGGCGCAGGTCGAATTGCTCGCGCGCTGGCAGCGCGTACTTAGCCGAACTGGCAATCACAAGCTGGCCGTTCAGGCTGCGCAGGATCTGCACCGTGCTTTCGAGCAATGCATTCATGAACCCCAGTTCGATGAAGATCAACACCACGGCAAAGCCCACGCCGGAAGCGGCCACGGCCAGCCGAGCGCGGTCGTGCGTCAGGTTCTTCCAGGCGAGTGGAGTATGTGCGGGCATTCAGAAGTTCGTCAAAACAAGTCTGCCGGTTCCGCCTGGAACACTTTACGCAGGGCACCCAGGCCGGAACTAGTGCACATCACGACCGATAATCCAAACACCAAGACAAGGTTGGTCCCTGTCATCCGAACGGGAATCTGAGCGCCGGCCGCAGTGACAGCGTACAGCCCCTGCGAAAGCAGGCATCCGCAGGCAAATCCCAACACGGCCAGCGCCAGCGACTGTTGCAGGATCACTCCCGCGAGATAGCGATTGCCATATCCCATGGCTTTCAGCGTGGCGTACTCGGGAAGCAAACGAGACACGTCGCTGACCAGCACCTGGTAGACAATCGCGGTGCCCACGATCAGCGAAACCGCCACGCCCAACTGAAAGATCAGTCCGTAGTTCGTCTCGTAGACCCAATAGCGAAGTTCATCGCGTATCACCTCGGAACGAGTCAACACGTCGACGTCATCGTTCAAGACCCGGCGCAATTGGATTGCCACTTCCTGCGCATCGGCATCGTTAGAGAGTTGTATGAGGCCTAAGCTGACCTGGTCCTCTCCCAGGCTCGGGCTGATCTGTTGCAGACCGCGCTCAGTCATGATCGCCGCGCCACCGCGCGACAAGCCGGCGCCGCAACTATAATCGCCCGCAATGTAGACCGCGGCATCGTTGATTTCGACCCGGGCGCCATGGTCGTCAAGGCCAAACTGCCGCCCGTCCCGAGGTCCATACTCGCGTCGTGTTTTTGTGTCGATCAACAGGGAATCGGGGTGACGGAGCAACTCCTCAACTCGACGTTGGATTCTCGCGCTGCGAAAGACGGGCATTTCAGGCGGCACGCCCAAACACAGGATAACCAACCGCTGGCCGGTTTGCGGATTTCGCCAGGCATTGCTGGCCACGGAAAGTGGCACCGCACGCTCCACGTTGGTTACGGCTAGCGCCTGACTTAAGCGCTGCCGCGGAAACACGTGAGAATCGGCGAGGTTCAAATAATCCTTGGAACGAACGCAGATGTCGAAGTCCAACTCGTCGTAGATCACCGTGGCGCTAGCCTTCACAGCTTCCAGGAAGCCCAGTTGCATGAACATCAACACGATCGCAAACACGACGCCGGCAATCGCTACGCCGGTCTTGCCTTTATGATGCGCCAAGTTGTGCCAGGCCAACTTCGTTGCCATGTCATTTACTTCGTCCTTGCTTAGTCAATGGAAATGCAACTTCCACCTGCAAGCCCACCAATGCCGCGCGGCGGTCGCTGCCAGACTGACTGATCAGTCGGGCTGCGTTTCTTGCATCGATGAGAACGACAACCTTGGTGACGTTTCGGTCGACAGGCTGGCGCGGATCGAGCGGGCGCAGCCCCGCTTGTGCAATCTGGTTGCCGACACGATCGACAGTTCCTTCCAAAACTGAGCCTTGAAACGCTCGGCACTTGACCGTCGCTCTCTGATTGGACTGAAGATAGGGCACGTCGCCCGCCTCAACCTCGGCAACACACACGAGGTGATCTAAGTTAGCCAGTTGGATGAGTGGCTGCTGTGAAATGACTTCGCCCGGATGGGCGCGCACGCTCAGCACGACGCCACCCGTGGGCGCCGTGATTCTGGTTTGCCGAAGTTTCAGTTCGGCGATTTCGACCTGTAGGGCCAGCGATTCGAGACCCGTGCCTTTTTCCGCCAGGGCGAGCGATTGCTGGGCCGCGCGTAACTCGGCGGCGGCGGCTTGTTCTTGAAACGTCAGAGACTGTTCGAGTCGCTTGAGCGCCGCTTGCGATGCATCCTGCTCGGCAGCGGCCGTATCCAACAGTAAGCGTTGCTGCTCCACTTGTTGTTCCGACGCCAACGCCTCGGGCAGCTTGTGCAAATCTTTGAGACGCTCCAGGTCGCGCTCGGTCTGCTTTTTTCTTGCGGCGGCGACCGAAACTTTTGATTGCTGCGCGTCGAGTTCAAGCTGGCGCCCGTCGGCGGTTTGCTTAACCGACAATTCGGCGGCGGCAATGCGCCGCTTCGCCAGATCGATTGCCGTCTGCTGACGCTCGGCCGCTTCAGCCTGTTGCGATAACGCCAGGTCATGCTCGGCCTTCGCGGGCGCGGCGTCGAGATCAATCAATAGCTCTTCCTCCTTGACAAGTTGTCCGTCCTGAACGCGAACCTGCTTGATTCGGTAACCCACGAGGGCACTGCTGATCTGCACGATGCCGTCGCGCGGTTCGAGCGTTCCCAGGGCCACTATCGAATGACGCGGCGGCAAGCTAACACTTGGTTGCGAAGCGTCGTTCCCGGCGGAAACTCCCCCGCCATCCGACGAACTGGCAGAGCCCCCGCCCGACTCCGAGCGAAATGCCAACATACCTCCAATCCCTAGGACGAGTCCGATCAAAAAGATGACACTCGTACGAATCATAGTCGAGTCGATCCTCCGAGAGATCGAGCGGGGTAAACGCATCATGTTTCATTAGCTATCTGGGTGTCAAGCAAGGAAATCGATTGTAAGAACCCACCCCACTTTAGTCTAACGTGCCAGCCGCGGGGCGTCGTTCACTTTGGATTCCGCCATCAATGGCCACCGGCTGCAGTGCTCCAACCGCACTCGATCGCCAAGAGACCTTGGGCTTGCTTGAGCTTCACGACCGCGATTTTCCATTCGATCACGTCGTGCAGTATATCTTGCTCCGCAGCAAGGCCGTCGAGTTTGATTGTGCGGACGCTGAGCGGAGAGGCGATCAGATCCTGCCGCCGTTGGCTGGCCTCGAGTCGGGTTTCGATGGCGCGCTGCCGGTCGCGAGTGATTGCGATTTGCGAAAGCCGAGTGCGCACAAGATCAGCCGCCTGCCGAACTTCGCTCTGCACGGTTAGCTCCTGCTGACGAAAAGCCATGCCAAGTTGATCCTCACGCGCATCGGCCTCGCGGCGATTGGAAAACGGGTGCGACAGTTTTCCGAGCACGTGATGCAAACCCGTTTTGGCGGCCCCAACACCCAGCGGCTGCAATAGCAATTGCGCCGCGACAATCGCCTCCCGACCTTCCGCCTGAGAAGCGATTCGCAGTGCGGCCAGGTCGGCCCGATTCCCCAGGCCGAAGTACACGGCCTCATCCGCATTGGGCACTCTTGGGTCAACCACCAGGGCCGTTTCCGGCCAGTAACGTGTGCCCAGTGGCAATTCCACACCCAGCGATTCCGCAAGCTGGTGGTTGAGGCGATAGATCATGCCTTGCACATCGGCTTGGCGATGGAGTAGTTCCAGACGCTGAATTTCCAGTTCGCTTTTCGATACGGGCGATGCCAATCCATGAGTTTGCAGCTGGTCTACGTCGGTTTGCATCGCCTCAATTGCTTGTACTCGACGTCCGAGATTCTGGGATCCACCTTCGGCCTCGACCAATCGCAAAAGGAGTTCCAAAGCGGTGGCGGCGTCCTCGTTGCGCTGGTGTGCGGCTCGAAGCACGAGCAGCTCGCGGGAAAGTTCCGAGCCATCACCAAAGCATGCTCGCAGTGCGCCGGCCGCTTCGGATTCCATGGCGAGCAGGTTAGCCGTCTTCGAGTTTTTTGCCGCGATGCATTGTGCCTCCCTCTCGGAAATCGCGCAGAATCGCCCGTTGATTCGCTCGGGCACGGAGTTCGATTGCAGCGCGGACAGATCAGGCGCCACGGGCTGCGGCTTTACATCGCGACATTCAAGTTGAATCGCCGCCATTGGCTGACAGCAACTGCATGACTGGGGATGTGGCGCGGCGCAGCCAGCGCAGACGATCAGCGCAAGCCCGATCGGCAAGGATTTGATCCAGGCGAACATGCGGAACCAAGGCGGGAAACAAATGGGCAGGCTGAGACCAGCGGTTATCAGTTGTATCGCCTGGCGCGAAGTTGCACCTGAAAGCAATTCTTCCTAGGGTGCACAATCTACCGAGTTTGCATTTCCTGCTGCCTGGTCCGGGACTCCTGGATAAGCTGATGGCCCGGCACAGAATGAACCGATCGGCGCGCAATGCATGCAATGGAAGCACGGGCAACATTTGGGGCTACTCCGCCCCTCCGCCCCGCGCAGTGAATGATCGGGGATAGGTGCTATCACCGTACTATCGCCGAGCCAGTAGCTTCACCTGGGCGAGCACGGGGCGACCGGCTCTCCATCACGGCGTTTTTCCGCCCTCGGACAGGTCGAGGCAGTAGATGCCCGAGCTGTTGCGCACGTAGAGCAGATGGCCGAGGGGGGCCGGGTGAGCGTAGACTCCTGATTCGTCGTCGAACAGCTTCAGTCGTGAGATCGGCTCGAAGCGCGCCGCGGCCTGGTCAAGCAGCACCAGCTCGCCTTCCTGGCTGACAACCAGCACGCGGTCGGCCGAGCCAAGTACGGTGCAGTAGTTCTGGAACGCAGCGTCGTCGCTCGACCAGATTGCTTTCAGGCCCGACCGAACATCGAGGCAGTGCAATCCTTCCCACGCGCCGAACAGTCGTCCGCCGACCACGATCGGCGTGTGCGCGTCAGGGGCCAACGCGGAGTTTTCGGCAACCGGCTCGGGCATGATCGTGCCGTCGGAGTTGAATCGATACACCCGCGTGCCGTTGTTTTCCGTGCTGACAATCAATTGGCCTTCGAATTCGATCGGAGTGGGCACGTTGAAGTCGTGCGCGTGCGGAGGGACGAGCCGCCACAGTCGCCGGCCGGTCTCGATGTCCCAACCACCCAACGACGTCTTGTCGTAGCCGACGATCTGCCGCTTGCCGCCGAACGTGCCGACGATGAACGAACTGAAAGCCGCGCTTTCGCCAGGACTCTTCCAAATCACGTGGCCGTCGCCGAGATTTAATGCCACCAGCGACGCCTCGGCTCCGCCAGGATTGACAATCAATTTGCCATCAACCGACAGGGGTGACGAACACATACCCCAGGGAATGTCGTCACGAACGTTGAATTCTTTTCGTAGGTCTTTCTTCCAAACGACATTGCCCGATTCGATCTCGACGCAGTGCAGATGGCCCGCTGCGCCGTAAAGATACGCTCGTTCGCTCACGACGAGCGGCGTGGCGCGCGGCGCGTTGCCATAGTCGAACCGGGCCGGGGCCAGATAGCGCAAGGTCCAGCGGACCGCGCCCGTAGCCGCATCGAATGCTCGAAAGGCGTCGCTTTTGTCGGCCGGGTCGCGATCGGCAACGATCACGACGCGCTCGGTGGCGGCAATGCCCGCGGCACCGGGTCCGAACAGCGATTTTTTCCAGACGAACCGAGGTCTTTCGGGCAGCCGCGCCGGCAGCCACGGCACGATGCCGTCGCGGTTGGGACCGCGCCAGCTCGCCCACGGCATTGCGGGCGTGGCGTCAGCTACTTTTTTTTTGCGGCCTGGGCGACCTTGTCGTCGATGGTCACGAAGCCGGACTTCGTCTCCAGCGCGATGCGCAAGAGCGGGTCGAGCGAGGCTTGCACCAGGGCATCCAGCAATCGCGATTGCTCGGCCGCCGCCATCGAGCCGACGGCAAACGCCGCCACAAAGGGAACCGGTTCGGTTTCGCCAACAACGCGCAAGTCGCCCTTGTTGATCGTGCCACAGCCTTCCAGAAGCGGCTTGGCATAGCTTGAGATCACCGCCGCGGCACGCGCTTTTCCGCGCAGATCCAGAATCAGCGTGGCTCCGTCGCTGCAGGCCGCCGAGGTTTCGAGCTTGGCGGGCGGGGCGATGCCGTGCTTCTTCAACATGGCGAGCGCCGCCTGATGCTTTTCGTCGCACTCGGCGGGGCCGAAGATAAGCCGACAATCTCGCAAGTCGGCAACCGATTGGGCCGGATCGCCGGAGGGCACCACGATCAGTCCGGTTTGGCTGGTCGAGCCATCCTTGCCAGTCAACATGGCCAGCGGCGCCGCCGCCAGCTTGTTCTTGGCCGTATCGGCCAGTACCACCGAATACTTGCCGATTACCAGGTCGGCCTTGCCCTCGGTCTGGTCGCGCAGCGCCACCGAAAGCGACTCGTTGAAAACCAGCTTGACCGGTCGCTTCAGACGCGTCTGCAAGCGGTCAGCCAGCGTTTGATAGTCGCGCTGCGCATATCCTTTGACGCACGGACAGCTCAGCGGCAAGGCCAACGGATCCATCACAACGATGACCAACGGAATCTCGGTGGCCACCGCCTGTACTTCCTCGCCCAGCGCTGGCGAATGTGAACCGCACAAACCGCCCCAGAGAGCGACCAGCCCCACGAGGGCGATCCCTTTTTTCGTTACCTGAAGGAAACTAGCCATGTGAAGTTCTCGCGGAAGGTTCCAGTGATTTTGGACAGCGGCGCACCTGGTGCACCGACAACTTCAACGCCCAATTCGATGCAACTATTCTGAACCGCCCGAGCCGCCATTACGCGCCAACACCAGGATTTTGGACCCCTGAATGTCGATGTAGTAGACGCGGTCGCCGTCGGACGAGATGCCGATGGCCGAGTTCTTGCAACCGGCGGGCACCGCGGCCACGCCCACCATGCCCTGGTATTTTCCATCAAGTGTGAAGCGCTTGACCACGCCGTTCGATTCCGAAGCAAGCAGTTCGCCGTCGACGGTGAAGCACAGGTTCATCGGATTGCAGCAGCCGCCGAAGCCTTCGCCCAGCCCTTCGCGGTCGGTCTTGCCGAAGCTGCCGGCTTCCGCGCCCTCGCGACTGTAGCGCACAATGCGATGTCGCGAGTTCTCAGCCACGAACACTTCGTCGCCCACGGCCTGAATGTCCATCTGCCCGCAACAGCCGCTCAGACCCTTGATGATTTGCTTGGGGTTCGCGAAAGCCTGGTCGGTACGCCACACCGCGTAGCCATAGCCCTTCGACATTGGGCAAGCGATGAAGACGTCGCTGCCGCTGGGGGTAATCGCGTTGATCTGCTGCAGCCGTGAGGTGATCGAGGCGATTACGTTGTCGACGGTTTGGTCTTTTTGTTTTTGTAAGTACTTCAACTGTTGGGCGTACATGTTCTTCAAATCGTACTGGATGCGCGGCCGCGGGGCCGGCTTGCCCACGGGCTTTTCCTTGGCGTCCTTCTTGGCCTCTTCTTCCTGTTGCTCCTCGAGCTGTTTTACAATCTGCTTCTGCTGCTCAGCAAGCTTCCTCTCGTCCTTTAGAATCTCTTCATAGTTCTTGATCTGTTCGATGGCCGCTGCCTTTTCCGATTCGAGCTGCTCTTGGGCTTGTTCGCGTAATTCGTCTTGGTTCGCCAGGATGGCCGTTTGCGGAGCATCGGCCTCGGCCAGTAGCTTGCCTTGCGCATCGAACCGGGCCAGCCGCGCGTTGCCGCCGACGTACACCGACCCGTCTGGCCCCGTGGCGATCGACTGGCCGACGAAAGTCACATCCCACTTGCGCGCGAGCTTGCCTTCGGCATCGAGGATGCAAACTTGCGATCGGCTCGCCTTGTTGTCGGCCTTCCCATCGTCCGCTCCGGTGTCGCCGATCGGCGGAGCGCCAGCCACCAGGGCAATCACCGAGCCGTCGCGTGCGACGCAAAAGTCCTGTAACCGCGCACCCTTTTCAATGGCGC
>CAZUPX010000746.1:0-9211 GCA_964622155.1 uncultured Planctomycetaceae bacterium
CTGGCCGCCGCGGTGGCCAAGATTGGGGCCTGGTCGGCGCCCATGCGATTGAACGACACGACGGCGACCTATTTCGAGCGGCTGGCCAAGATCAGTCCGCCGGACGAAGCGGCCCGGTTCAAAGGATTGTTCGATCCTGAAACGCGGCCTGGCGTCGAGCGCTATTTCGCCGAGCACGACCTGCTCCACAACTCGATGATTCGCACCTCCATCGCGCCAACGATCATCAAGGGCGGATTTCGCGGGAACGTCATTCCGTCCGAAGCCGAGGCGAATTTGGACATCCGCGCGCTGCCGGACGAGGACGACGAAGCGTTTGTGGCACGCATGCGCGAGGTGATCAACGACCCCAACGTCGAGATCGTCAGGCAAGGCGGTGCGCGTCGGCCCGCTCCGCCGTCTCGGCTCAACACCGAAATGTTTCGCGCGCTCGAAGCCGTCCAAAAACGAATCTATCCCGAGGCGATCACCGTGCCTTACCTGCTGACCGGGGCCACCGACATGAACCCGTTGCGGGCGGCGGGCGTGCAAGCGTACGGCATCGGGCCACTCTCGGACCCTGGCGAGCTGGCCGCCGGCCGCGGCGCCCACGGAAATGACGAGCGCATTCTCGAACGGACTCTGCACGACTTTGTCCGATTCCAGTGGTACGCCGTGCTCGAGGTGGCGGTGTCGAAGTAGCGCCGCCACGTGCACAGTGCGGCCCCGACGCGTGAATCGAATCCGCCGGGTCTTGCGCCGGGGGGTAACCTATAATTTAGGAGTGTTAGTAGTGCGACTACGCTAATCTGTCGGGTGGCACGGGCATCTTGCCCGTGTCCTGTGTTTGCACTGGCGACACGCTAGTGCCACCCAAAGCCGGTCCGGTATCTGAATGAGACGCCGCCGATTTGTATTTTGGCTCGGTTTCGGCTTGTTCAATCTAGCCGAAAGGCTGCGTGCCGACGGACTCGACGAACTGGCCGCGGCGATGATGCGGCTCAGCGAGTCCTCGACGCCCAAAACTCCACGTGCGACGCCCGAGCATTGGACGGCGGCCGAGAACAACACCTGGCGCTGGTTCGAACGCGAGAATCTGGTCGACGGACATTGGAAGCTGACCGGAGTCACGACGCCGATCCATCAGCGCACAGGCGAGGCCTATACCGGGCAGACCGGCTACCTCGACGACAAGCTGGTGCCCGACGCAGTCCGGCGCGGTGACCAGCCCTCGCAGACTGACGCCGCGGTGGACACGGCTGTCGAAGATGACGCCGGTCAACCGAGTACCAGGCGTCGCTCTCGCCACGGGCGCCCGCCCAGCAGGTGGCTGCGCAGCCTGCGCGCGGATGAACTACGCATCTGGCTGAAAACGATCGACGTGCCAGAGGCTGGGGTCAGCGGCATGACGTTTTGGGAACATCTGACGCGCGACCACTTCTTCGATCCCGATCGAATCACCGGACTGGCCGTCGACGAGCAGGCTAAACTCCACGCCGCCGCCCACTACGGCTACTGATATGGCGGCTCTCGATGGCGGCCAGGCTCGACGCGACGGTTCTTCGCGGCCCAATGAATAAAGAGCAACTTGCCTGCGAGTTGAGACGGCCAGGATCGGTGGCTTGCATCACCGTTGCGACTCGCCCGCGGCGCCGGCAAACTTGTTCTGCCACCGCGGATAGTCCCTGTCGAGCATCGCCTGCGGCCAACCGCCATACCATGGTGTTCCAGTGCGTCGCTCTCGCTCGATTTCCTTCAGCGCGTAGCGCTTGACGGCGTCGCGACCGGCGAAGATCGGGCGGTCGGTGCCTATTTCGTAATGCCGGGCCCAGATCGGTGACGCGGCCTGTTCGAGAGTGACGACCACGTCGAAGTCGGCGCTGTGACGCTGGAAAACCTCGACTGGCGCGGAGACACGGCTCACGCAAATGCCGGTCAGCTTCGCCCTGGCGAGCCAACCGGCCGCGGCGTTCACCGCTGCAATGAATTCGGCGCTTGGCTGCTCGATGCGCATCAGGAACCGCATGATCTCGGTCGTCTCTTGCGGGCAGATCGAGGCCAGCTCGAACGTGCGCGCCGCGGCGGCTTCGAAGGTTTTTTGGTCATGCTGTTGGCACCAGCCCGTGAGGCGGTCGCCGACGCGAATCTGGCACTTGAGCGTGCAGGCGATGCCGCGCTCGACGGCTTGCCGTGCCTTGTGTCGCCGCTGAGCATCCAGCCACGACCAGTGCGGCAGGCCGACGGCGACGTCGTTGAGCACGTTCAGAATGCCGATCATCACACCGTCGTTGTAGGTGATGAGTGCCGAGTATCCGGTCGCGCCCGGATAGCGCTGCGGAAACCCACCGTCGACTAACTGCGAGGCGAGCATGTAGTCAAAGCCGCGCAGACAGGCCTGACGCCAGACCCTGTTGCCGCCGCTGACCGTGGCATCAGCCCGCGCGAGGTAGTCGACTTGCGAGTGGATGTTGTGATTGTCAAACGAGGTGTCGACCTTCTCGCGCGTCGCCCGCAGCACCACTTTCTGCTCGTCAGTCAGAATGGCCAGCATGTCGTAGTCCTTTGGCCAGCCGCCATTGGCTCGCTGAAACAAAAGAATGGTGTCGACGATTTCGCTGATCTGTGCGGGCGTGTATGCCGGCTGATCGGGCAATGCCTGAATCACTCGGTTATCATCCCTAATCTTTCGCCAGTGATGTGCGCCATCCTTGAAACCAGCCGTGTTCACCAGCGGTCCAGTTGCTTCCTGGGCGTGTGGCTCGTCGGAACTTGTTGCCCGGATGAGCACGACCCAGTCGGCGGTTGGATCCGACGGTGGCACGCCCAGCTCGAGTCGCCCACCGCCGGTGACGAGCGATGCCTGGCCCTCAAAAACACCTGTCCGCGGATTAAACCACCGCTGCTCGGACGTACGCATTAATTGCGTCAAGTCGATCGTGCCGCTGGGTGAACCGTTTGGCAGGTACACCGCATAGACCTCGCCCCGCTTTGCAAACACCTGGGGACCCAACGGCACCGACTTTCCTTTGCCGGTTCCCACCGGAATCGTCGCCCCGCCCTGGGCCAACTCGTCGGCCGGCTCCATCTCCGAGAATGGCAGATTCTCTTCCATGAACCGCCGCGCGTGCCACACGTAACGCCACAGCTTCTGGCGCTGGGGCGTCTTGAAGCTGTCCGTGCGCAGCAAGTCTTCGAGGATGAACTCGATCATGCCACCCGAAAAATACGTCGGCCACAGCTTCTCCCGGCGATGGCCGTCGGCGTCGTCAACAGGAATGTGAGATGCTCGCTGGCCGCGATCGAGCGTGAACTCGTCAAGGCTCACCGGCAGCGGCCTGCCGGAGCGCGCAGTCTCGCGACGAACGGCCTCGGTCACTTCGTGAATCGGCCGCTGATTCAACTGAATCGACGTCATGGCAAACCGATCGTCGCCAAACGTGAACCGCAACTGCTCAACCGGGTCGCCGGCGCTATGTACCGTGATCGGGTGATCGTAGGGATCGACCGCGCGAATGTAATCGGCAAACGCTCGGATACGCTCGGATCCAAAGTTGAAATTCAGGTTGTACTCCTCACACAGGTTCCACTCGAGCGCCAGGTGATGTCCGAATCGGGCGATCATCTCGCGGTAGAACAGCTTTCGCTCCGGGCCAAGCTCACCGTCGTCAAGCTCCCGCTTGTTGGCTTCCTCGGCCTCGTTGAACACAAAGTGCAGGAAGATGCCCAGTCGCTGCGCGTGATCGAACACGGTCTCCCACTGCCGCAGCTTGCCAGTGTCGAAGTGCAGGTTGTCGTTGCTCGCGCTCCCCTTGGGGTCGATCGGCCCGCTCCACGGCCACACGTCCTTGCCGTCGCCGCCGACGTTCATCGTGAGAAAGTAGATGCTGTTCACGTGCTCAGAGGCCAGGTAGTTGAGCGCGCCGATGATGCCGCGCCCCTTGCCTTCGCCCCAGTCGGGATCCCCTGCTCGCCAATCGGAGACATGCGCCGCGTAGCGATGCTTGGGGGGCGTGCGATCGAACCCCTCATACCCCAAGAAATCCTCGGGCTCATCGGTGCCGCCGCGCAACCAGTACGGACCATCGGCGAATTTCAGGTAGTGCTTGCCGACATACTGCAGCCGGCCCCACTTCAAAAAGCCAGGCGCTTCGGGATCGCGCGGAGCCACAACCAAAGAGCCTTCGACGGTGGGCAGGTCGATCGGCTGACCGGCATCGGGTTCGAGCTGGATTGCCACTCCGGCGCCGGACCGAAAGCTGGCCGCATACTTCCACATGCCAGGCGCGTCGGGCGTGAAGCGCACGCGCCAAGCGTGCCCCTTGGTTGTTGAACGTCCGTCGACGTCAAAGAATCCCGGCACGTCGAAGCGACGATTGTCGGGCGAGGTGAAGGCGACTTGCAATCGGACGTCGAGGTACGGATTGGGCGTGACGTCCGTCTCGGATGCCTCGGGTCCGCGAAACGTGAGCGCGATCGGGTGCCAGACGGCCGCCGGTCCTTCGACCGCGACCTCGCCCGCGGAACTGTCGACCGCCAACAACAGCAACGCCAACGCGATTCCAGTCATCGTCCCCCGCCCTGCCTGCACCCATCGCCGGCTGTTCGGCCAGAATGACCGCTGCCACGCCGAGATTGCTCTGAGAATTATCCTCGGAGTTCGCGCACGCCGCAATGACTCAGCGCGCCGCCGATGCCGCCTGTACGTCGGCCACAACGCGGGCGTGTAGCTTCTGGCGGTCGACCTTGTTCGAGGCGTTGAGCGGCAGCGCGTCGAGCAGGAAGAACCGCTCGGGCACTTTATAGGCCGCGATCCGCTCGGCCACGAACGCTCGCAGCTCGTCCGGCGACGGACGCGGTGAGGTGTCAGGGCGCAAGGCCACGTAGGCAATCACAATTTGCCCCAGTCGCGGCTCGGGCATGCCCACCACGCCGCTGATATGAACTGCCGGATGCTGGTCGATGACCTCTTCAACCTCAAGCGGCGAGATATTCGACCCGCCACGGATGATGATCTCCTTTTTGCGGCCGACAAACCACAAATAGCCGTCCTTGTCGACTCGCCCCAGGTCGCCGCTGGCCAGCCAGCCGTCGCGCATCGTAGCCGCCGTGTGCAGCGTGTCGTTCCAGTAGCCGACCATGTTCGATGGGCTCTTGATCAAGATCTCGCCCAGGGTGTCGATAGGCAATTCGCGGCCGTGCTCGTCGGCAATCCGCACCTGCGTCTCGCGCACCGGCTTGCCGATCGACCCGAGGCGTTTTTCGCCGAAGGGCGGATTGACCGAGTACGTGATCGCCTCGGTCATGCCGCACACTTCGCTCACGTCGATACCCACCGCGGCGCGAAATCGCGTGTGCGTGTCCAGCGGCACCACGTCGCCGCCGGCAAAGAAGCTGCGCAGACTCGACAGGTCAGTGGGGTGTTGCTCCAGGTATTCGACCAGGTCCTGCAAGCTCGCCGGTAACATCTGGCACCGCGTGACCCGGTGTGCGACGATCGCCTCGACCACCTGCCGCGGCGTGGGACCGTCGAGCATGACCGCCGTTCCGCCGGCAAAGATGTTGGGAAAGATTTGTCCGTAGGTGGCGGCACAGTGGCAGGCCGAGGTGGTGATGAGCTGCACGTCCTCGGCAGTGTACTCCATCGACGAGCATTGAATCTGCACGCAGTGCCACAGCGTCTCGTGCGAGTGAACGACGCCCTTGGGCTTGGCCGTTGTGCCCGAGGTGTACATGATGGTGGCCAATTGCCGCTCGTCGAACGTTGCTTGCGGCGCGATCGGGTGGCCGGCCAACAGTGTGTCGAACAGGCGAAAGGGAGTCTGAGCTTGGGCCGGAGGCGCATGACGGGGGGCGGCTGCGGGCGTGCCGGTCACGAGATATCGCCGCACGATGCCCAGTTGGTCGAAGGGAAGTCCAATCGCATCGGCCAGCTTGTCGACATGCACGACCAGCGTGGTCGCGCCCGAGTGTGCCAGCGCGTACTTGGCTTCGGGTTGGAGATAGCGATGGTTGAGCGGCACGGCGATGGCGCCCAGCTTGAAGCACGCCAGATACGAGAACACCAGCTCGGGGAAGTTGGGCATGAACAGCGCCACGCGATCGTCGCGCCGCACTCCCTCCGCGTAGAGGCCCGCCGCCACGCGATCGGTCAGGTCGTCCAGCTCGGCGTAGCTCCACTGGCGCTCGCCAAACGCTAGCGCTGCCTTGTTCGGATCACGCTCTCGCGTCGTGCGCAGCACCTTGCCAAAGATCATTCCAGTCACCCCTGCACAGTTCTTCTGTAGCTGGCCCCGGCGCGCCGGGGCCGGATCTTCGTCGCACGAAAGTGTAACACATCCCCGCCGCCGGCCATCGAGTGATTGACGGGCTCGCCCCACCCGCCGACAATCTGCGGAGGACGCGTTCCAAGCGACAATCGTCATCCCCGGCCGCTTCGCCGACTACTTTATGGAAGTCGACAACATCCCCGACCGCGACCTGGCCACCATCAAGCGGCTGTGCGCGAAGTATGATGTGGAGATACCGGAGTAACGCACAACTGGACGCACGTTACAGGTCATTCTTGTGGAATATGCACCATGTCTAAAGGACAATTTATGCGACGTTCACCGAGCTTTGCGTTTGTATCCTTCGTTGTCGTGGCATGCATCGTCGCGTCCTCTCGCGCCGCCCCGCCCCAGCAGCCGAATCGCGGCGTCATTGGTCGGACTTACAAGGAATCAAAGCCATCCTGGCCGGCGCAACAACAGGCGCCCGCCGGCGCGCCGAACATCATTTACCTGGTGCTGGACGACGTTGGATACGCGCAACTGGGCTGCTACGGCTCGGCCATCGCCACGCCCAACATCGATCGGCTGGCGGCCGGTGGACTGCGGTACACCAACTTTCACACCACGGCGCTGTGCTCGCCATCGCGTGCGTGTTTGCTGACGGGTCATAATCATCATTCGAACCATCTGGGCATCATCGCCGAGTATGCGACCGGCTATCCCGGCTACGACGGGCTCATGCCGCGCAGCCAGGCGACGCTGGCCGAAACGCTCAGGCCCAACGGCTACAGCACGTTGTACGTCGGCAAGTGGCATCAAACGCCCGTCAACGAGACGAGCAACGCCGGACCGTTCGACCGCTGGCCGCTGGGCATGGGCTTTCAGCGGTTTTACGGGTTCCTCGGCGGCGAGACCAATCAATGGTTCCCGCACCTGGCGGTCGACAACCGCAGTGTGGAAACGCCAACGCGGAGCGGCTATCACTTAACCGAGGACTTGACCGATCAGGCCATTCGCATGATCGCCGAGCTGAAGCAGGTCAACCCGAACAAGCCGTTCTTCATGAACCTGGCTTACGGCGCCGCCCACGCCCCGCTGCACGCGCCGACGAATTACATCGAGATGTATCGCGGCAAGTTCGACCGGGGCTGGGACGTCGCTCGGCAGGAAACGCTCGCGCGGCAGAAGCAGATGGGCATCGTGCCGGCGAACACCGAGTTGCCGCCGCGCAACGAGGGCATCAAGGCCTGGGACGAGTTGTCCTCGGACGAGCGGCGGCTGTTCGCCCGATTACAGGAAGTGTTCGCCGGCTTTCTGACCCATTGCGACGACAACATCGGCCGCCTGATCCACTTTCTCGACGAGAACAAACTGCTGGAGAATACCGTGCTGGTCGTCGCGTCGGACAACGGTGCGAGCCAGGAAGGCCGGCTGACCGGCTCGTTCAACGAAGCGCTATACTTCAACCAGATTCCGGAGAACATGGCGCTCAATTTGAAGCTGATCGACGAGATGGGCGGGCCGCTGACGTATCCACATTACCCGCAGGGGTGGTCGATGGCCGGCAATACGCCGCTGAAGCGCTACAAGCAAAACACGCACGCCGGCGGCAACACAGATCCGTTGATCATCCATTGGCCCAAGGGCATCGCCGACAAGGGTGGCGTGCGACGTCAGTATCATCACCTGATCGACGTCACGCCGACGGTGCTGGAAATCGTCGGTCTGCCGCAGCCCAAAACCGTGGGGGGCGTCGATCAGCGACCCTTCGACGGTACGAGCATGCGTTATAGCTTTGACAACGCCCAGGCACCCAGCCGACACGAAACGCAGTACTTCGAGATGATCGGCCACCGCGCGATCTACCATCAGGGCTGGAAGGCCGTCGCCTATCACGAGCGGAACACGGATTTCGAAAAGGACAGGTGGGAGCTGTATCACGTCGATGAGGATTTTTCGGAAAGCCACGATCTGGCCGCCGCGCAGCCGGGCAAGCTCGCCGAATTGATCGAACGCTGGTGGAGCGAGGCGGACAAGAACAACGTTCTGCCGCTCGACGATCGCGGAACCGTCCGCACGCTCGACCAGCCGCGCACCAACCGCCCTGAGAAGACCGCGACGTACTTTGCCGGTATGTCCGCCGTGCCGCGGGCGAACACCGTCGATTTTCGCAATCGTTCCTATTCGATCGCGGCCGACGTCGACATTCCGCCGCAAGGCGCCGAGGGGGTGCTATTGAGCATGGGTGGCCGCTTCGCTGGTTTTGCCCTGTTCGCCGAGAACAATCGCCTGCACTACGCCTACAACTTTTTCGGATTGGAGCGCTACGCGGCGGCGTCGAGCGAGACGTTGCCCCGCGGAGCGGCGAGCCTGCGCGTCGATTTCAACCGCACTGGCGACAACCAGGGCACGGCCGTGCTGTTTATCGGCGATCGTGAAGTTGGCCGCGTCGACGTGCCCCACACGGTGCCGCTCACCTTCGGACTGGCCGAAGGGCTGACCGTCGGCCGCGATCCGTCGACGCCCGTGTCCGAAACGTACGCCTCCCCCTTCGCCTTCACCGGCAAAATCATTAAGGTGACGATGACTTCGAAAGAGGCGGCCGCGTCGGCTGAAGGACGCTAATTCCCCGCTCTAGGATTCCAATGACGCACGAATGGTCAAACTGGTCGGGACTGGTGAAGTGTCAGCCGCAGCAGTTGCTGGCGCCGGCGGATGAGAACGAAGTCTCGGCCATCGTGCGACGGGCGGCCGACGCGAGGCAAGTCGTCCGGGTGTGGGGCACTGGGCATTCCTTCACGCCACTGTGCGCCAGCGACGACGTGCTGCTGTCGCTCGATCGACTGTCGGGCATCGAGGCGGTCGACGCATCCGCTCATCGGGCTTGGGTCCGAGCGGGCACCAAAATCCACGATCTGGGCGCGCTGCTTGCCGAACACCACCTGTCGCTGGCCAACCAAGGG
>CAZUPX010000747.1:0-12505 GCA_964622155.1 uncultured Planctomycetaceae bacterium
TCTCGCCGAGGCAGAGCAAGTCTATCGGCAAATTCTGCAGGTCGACCCCGACAATCCTCAGGCCCTGCACCGGCTTGGCGTGTTGGCCATGCAAGCTGGTCAATTCGACGTGGCAGTTCAACTTATACGCGCAGCCCTCCGAAGGGAACCGTGTGAAGCGGCGTATCACGACGACCTGGGCGAAGCCCATCGTCGTGCCGGTCGGTTGGGCGAGGCCGCGGATTGCTTTCGCGCCGCGCTAAAACTCGCCCCTCAGTTCGTGTCGGCTTACACTCACCTGGGAATGGTCTTCTATCAACGGGGAAACCTGGGCGAAGCCGCCAATTGGTTTCGAGCGGTGACGTTGCTCAATCCTCAGGACGCGCAAGCTATGGCGAATCTCGGGCGCGTGCTCTATGACCAGAAGAACTTAGAGGAAGCCGAAGCGTGCTTTCGCCGTGCCCTTGTCATCACTCCTCACGACTATCGCGCCCACTACAATCTCGCCAGCGTTTTGTGGGCTCGCGAGAAAACGGACGACGCGAAACGTCACTTTCAGGAGGCCTTGAAGCTCAAGAACGACGACCCAAGCGTGCATTTGGCCCTGGGGCCTCTTCTCCAGGATCAGCACGCGCTGGGTGAAGCAGAGTTTCATTATCGTCGCGCGATCGAGCTGAATCCCGCCTCCGCCGCCGCTCACAACAATCTGGGTGTCGTGTTGCGAGCGCAAGGGAAGCTTTCGGACGCCTGCGAGGCATTTCGCGAGGCTGTGCGAATCGATCCGCAGATGATCGGCGCCAAAAACTCCCTGGCAACGGTCTTGGGCGAGCGAGGAAAAACGGATGAAGCCTTGGCATGCTTTCAGGAAGTGCTGGCCCTCGACCCTGGATGTGTCGCCGCGCATGGCAATCTCGGCGTATTGTTCAAACAGCAAGGAAGATTGGCGCGGGCGATCGCAAGTTTCGAGCGGGCCCTGGCCACCGCGCCCGATAACGCCGAAGTTCACAGTCATCTGGGCGCTTCACTGGTCGGCATGGGTCGTGTCGACGAGGGCCTCGAGCACTGCCGCACGGCCGTTAGGCTCGATCCGAATTTGGCGGTTGCCCACGATAACCTGGCAAGCGTGTTGCACGCTCAGGGGCAGTTAGATGAATCCATCGCAGCGTACCGCGTAGCGGTCGAGTTGGCTCCCGACGAACCAATCTTCCACAGCGACTTGCTGTACGCGCTGAACTTCCATCCGGCCACGACTCCCGACGAGCTGCTGGCGGAACATCGCCGTTGGGCCCGGCGACATGCCGACCCCTTGACGGCACAATCGGCTCCGCATCAAAACGATCGTACGGCTGACCGGCGACTGCGCGTCGGATATGTATCTCCCCACTTTCTTGGCCACGCCGTCAACTCGTTCGTCGAGCCGATTCTGGCCGCGCACGATCACGCCACCTTCGAGATCTTCTGCTATTCGGACGTCACGCACGACGATGACACGACACGACGCCTGCGCGGCTATGCCGATCATTGGCGCCCTATCGTTGGACAAACCGACGTTGAGGTCGCCGATTTGATCCGTCACGAGGCCATCGACATCTTGATTGACCTGACGGGCCACATGGCCGGAGGCCGCCGCTCGTTGGTTTTCGCCCGCAAGGCCGCGCCGATCCAGGTGACCTATCTTGGCTATCAAAATACGACGGGTATGGCGGCGATGGATTACCGCCTCACGGACGCGTATGCCGACCCACCTGGCGAGACCGACGCCTACCATACAGAACAACTCGTGCGACTGCCGCGCAGCTTTTTCACGTATCTGGCACCCGTGGAAGCTGCGCCGGTAGACTCGATGCCTGCCACGCGCAACGGATTCGTCACATTTGGCTCATTCAACAACTTCGCCAAGGTCACTCCCGGGGTGCTCGGGACGTGGGCTCAGGTCCTTGCCAGGGTCGACGGTTCGCGTTTGATTCTGCTCGCGAACGTTTCCACATCGCTGCGGCGCCGCGTGATGGACAGCTTTGAGCGCGCGGGCGTGTCCGGCGATCGCGTGGAATTGACGAATCGGCAGCCTTACGAGGAGTATTTGCGCCTTATCCAGAGTGCCGACATCGTATTGGATCCGTTTCCATTCAACGGACACACGACGACCTGCGACGCGCTGTGGATGGGAGTGCCGGTGATCATGTTGGCCGGACGCACGTATGCGTCGCGGTTCGGCGGCAGTGCTTTGGTCAACCTTGAGCTTGATGACATGATTGCGGCGACCCCGACCGAGTATGTCGAAATCGCTGAGCGCCTAGCGGCTGACCTCGATCGACTGCGGCTGCTCCGCGCTGGCTTGCGACCCGCCATAGCGAAATCGCCGATCTTGGACGCCGCGGGATTTACCCGTAACCTCGAAGACGCGTACCGTCAAATGTGGCGGCGCTGGTGTGCACAGTAGCACAGTCGCGTCTGCCGTGGCCGCTGAAGACTCCGCCGAGACGGATTCTACCGCGGCGGGTCGAGCGTGACTTCGAGCGTCAGCTCTTCTTTGCCGCGCTTGACGACGACCTTCACTTTGTCGCCGGCTTTGTATTTGCGCAGCGCGCTGTCGAAGTCTTCGAGATTGCCGATCTTGCTCTCGCCCAGACGGATGATGATGTCGCCCGCCTTAAGGCCGGCGCGCTCCGCGGGCCCCCCCTTGGTCACGCCCGAAACGGCATAGCCGGGATCGTCTTGACTGAAATCGGGAATGCTCCCGAAATAGGGCCGATCTCCGCCGCCACCCAACGCTGGTTCGCCTCCCTTGACTTCCTGATAGTGCGGCCGATCGGGCGTGCCGGCCAACTCGGAGGCAATCTGCGCCACCATCGCGCCGATGCGGCGCATGCCCGGCACGTTAAGCTTCTCGACGTCGTCGCTCGGCCGGTGATAGTCCTTGTGGCTTCCGGTGAAGACGAACAGCACGGGAATCTTGGCGGCATAGAACGACGAATGGTCGCTCGGGCCAAACCCGCTGGACTTCTTGGTGATCTGAAAGCCATACTCCTTGCCAATCCGGTCTGCCAAGGCGTCGAACTCGGTGGCCGTGCCCGTGCCGTGGACGATCAGCTTGTCGTCCACCAGGCGGCCGACCATGTCCATGTTGAGCATGGCGACCGTCGATTCCAGCGGAAACAGCGGATTGTGAACGTAGTGAGAACTGCCGATCAGTCCGCGCTCCTCGCCCGTGAAGGCAATAAACACGATCCGCCGCGACGGCTTTTTTCCTCGAGCGGCCAGTTCACGGGCAACTTCGATGAGCACGGTCGTGCCCGAGCCGTTGTCGTCGGCGCCGTTGTGGATTTCGTGAACGCCTGGTGCGGTCGAGCCGGCACCGCCATAGCCCAAGTGATCGTAGTGCGCGCCCAGCACGACGGTCTCGTTGGCCAGCGGTCCTTCGCCTTCCAGCACGCCGATCACGTTTTTGACTTCGACCTCTTGCCGCTCCACGCTGGCCTGGCCCACCGCGCGCCAGCCGGTCAGTTCGTGACTGCTGGGAGTCGGACCCTGGTCGATTTGTTTTTCGAGGTCGGCCAACGATTTGCCGGTCGCCGCTTGCACGACCTTGTCGAGCGCGCCGCGCTGGCAGAACAGCACCGGAAAATCGCGTCCGCCGCTTCCTTCGGACCCGGCCGCATCGAAGGCCAGAACGGGATCTTCGGCGTCGCGGATTTGGCCGGCCAGCTTGGTGACGTCCTTGGCCAACTTTTCGACGCGGTCCTGATACTCCTTCCGCTCGGCCGCGGTCGGCTTGGAGTCGGACGCGGTTTTGTCTTTGAACTTGGCGTGTTCGGCCGCGATGTCGTCCAGCGCGGTCTCCAAGCGCTTGCGCAGGTTTGCCAGGTTCTTTTGCACGTCAAAGTCGTCGTTGCAGAAAATCACTGCCGCGGCACCGTGCTCGTACGCGTTGGAGACTTTGCGCATGAACGGCGCGTGCCGCGAGTTCTTCGTGCCCTCAAAGACGCTGTGCGGGTTGTTCTGCTGCGGCTCATGGCGCAGGATGACCACCGCCTTGTCCTTCACGTCGATGCCAGCATAATCGTCATACTTCTCGTCCTTGCCGGTGATGCCGTAGCCGACGAAAACCAACGGCAGATCGAGCTTGCCCGATCCACCAATCGACAAAGGGTTGAACTGCTCACCAACTTTCAGCTCGATGCGCTGCGGCTCCTGATCGGAGCCCACCGGGCCGACCAACGCCAACACGTTGGGCTCGGTCAGCTTGGCGCCTGTCGTCATCTTGAATTTTTGAAACGGCGCACCGTCGTACCAATCGGTCTTGAGACCGATCTCGCGGAATTGCGCGGCGATGTAGTCGGCGGCCAGGTCGATGCCCTTGGTGCCCACGCCGCGACCTTCCAACTCGTCGGACGCCAGGTAGCCTACCGCCTTGCTGAGCCGGTCTTCGACGGCGCTAGCTTCCTCGGCCGCCCGCGTGGTCGGCGACGACAGAACGTGGACCAGAGTGACCGCGACAGCGATAGCACGAAGCTGCGAACGAGATACAAGGATTGATTTCATTGAGAAGCGTTTCATCCGAGAAAGGTAGTGGCGGGGTAAGGCGCGTGCATAGTAACCCGACGCGCCAGCGAGGGATTCTTCTTCGCGCCATTCAGGAATCCCTCGCTGTCGCGTCGGGTTAGTGTATCGAGGGCGCCGTCGGCAGGTCCCTTGCTTCGATTCTTGGTACTACGCGGGAACGCGTCAAGCGGGTCGCAGCGGCCCGCGGCGACGGCCTGTGTCGATTGTAGGTCACAGGACCGACAAAAACCGAAGCATTCGCCTCGCCCGCGGATGACCCCAAGGGACAAACTCTATCATTACACGCGGGCCATTCGTAAAATTAAGGTGGTCTGTTGGGTGGACACGGCGAACCAGATCGATGCGGGCAAGATGCCGGCCCGCCTTGTCCATCACGATGACGCAAGTGGGAGTCGAAACGTGCCTTCACTCTTCGTTTATCAGGGTCACGATCAAGGGACCCTCTTTGAAGTGGAGGACGGCAAACAAGGAATCGGCCGCGATCCCTCGAATCAGATCCAGGTGAACGATACCGAGGTCTCGCGCCGGCACGCTGAGGTCTCGTTCGACGGCACCGCCTGCACTGTGGTCGACTTGGACAGCTCGAACGGCACCTTCGTCAACGGCAAGAAGATTTCCGAGGCGACCCCGCTAGTCACCGGCGACAAATTACAGGTCGGCGGCACGGTCATGCTGTTTACCGACCCGGCCGAGAACCCGCCCGAGGACCTATCGGACAAGATCGACATCGTGTTTCGCGGGCAAGCCGCCACCAGCTCGCGGATCGTGCGCTCGATGAGCCAGGCTGAGGGGAGCGGCATGCTCAGTTCCGACTTCGACGGCGGATCGAGTCCCTGGCTGGCCCGCGCCAAGAGCAACCTGCAAATCATGTATCGCACGGCGCTGGCCGTGAGCCACACGCTCGACATCGATCAACTGCTCAACCGCATCATGCAGTTGATCTTCGAATGGGTCGAAGCCGATCGCGGATGCATCATGCTGCTGGACGAGCAAAGCAAGGGCCTGGTGCCCAAGGTGCGCCGCAATCGCCAAGGCTTCACCTCCAGCGAAAAGCTGGCAATCAGCAAGACGATCCTCGATTACGTGCTGCAACATAACGAGGGCGTGCTGACCAGCGACGCCCGCGAGGACGATCGTTGGGACACCGGCGCCAGCATCGTGCAGATGGGCATTCGCGAGGCCATCTGCGTGCCCATGCAGGGACGCTACGACGTGGTGGGTGTGATCTATATCGACACCTCCATAACTCCGCAACGAATCATCCAGCAGCGCGGCGCTCAAAACAAATTTACCGACGAACATCTCAAGCTGATGATCGCCATAGCCCACCAGGCGGCGTTGGCAGTCGAGGATACCCGCTACTATTCGGCCATGGTACAGGCCGAACGATTGGCGGCCGTGGGGCAGACGATTGCCATGCTCTCGCATCACATCAAGAACATCCTGCAAGGCATCAGCGGCGGCAGCTACCTGATCGAGCAGGGGCTGAGCGAACACAGCGAGGACACGGTCCGCAAAGGCTGGAGCATGGTCGAGCGGAACCAGGGCCGAATCTCGGCGCTGGTGTTGGACATGCTCACCTTCAGCAAGGAGCGCGAGCCCGACCCCGTGCCCAGCGATTTGAACCAGGTGGTGGGCGACGTCGTCGAGCTGGTGCAGGCAAGGGCCAAGGAGGTCGGCGTCAGCCTGGAATGGCAGCCAGGCGTGGGCATTCCGATCGCGACGTTCGATCCCGAGGGCATTCACCGCGCCGTGCTCAACGTGGCCACCAACGCCATCGACGCTTGCGACGAGAAAGAAGGGGGCCACGTCAGCATTGCCACGGCTTACAGCGCCGACGAGGGTCTGTTGCGGATCACCGTCGAAGACAACGGCTGTGGCATCGCTGCGGAAGACATCGACAAAATCTTTACGATCTTCGTCTCGCACAAAGGGGGCCGCGGCACTGGTCTCGGTCTGCCTGTGAGCCAGAAGATCGTCAAGGAGCATGGCGGCGATATCCGCGTCACCAGCGACCCCGGCGCCGGCAGCCGTTTCACGCTTGAGCTGCCCGCCACCGTGGCCACCGCCGGCGAGTCGCCGCTAGGCAAGACCACCGCCGACGGCATGCCGAACCCGCTGAAGCAGCCGGGTTGAGCGACTTGCGGTCACCCGACGCCTTTGCCGTCGGACAGAAAAGAGGCTCATCGGCAGACACGAAGACCACGACGAGGAGAATTGCCATGGAGGACACGGAGACGACGAAGACCGATGAAACGCAGAGACGGCGAATGGGAGATCCGAAGTTTCCGTCCCTGACTCCCGGCTCGACCTGAGCTCGCCGCAAGTCAATCCCCAGCTCCCGACCCCTATTTGTCACGCCAGGTCGCGGTCTTCGAACATCGCCAGGCCCAGCAGCATGGCGATGGTGACGTACAGCAGGCAGTAGAGCGCGGCCATGCCCAAGTACGAAAGCGGAACGGTGGCGCCGGCGGCGACGGCGGCCTGAATATTGAAACTGTCGAGCACCGGCAGCACCGTGGCGATGAATTGCCCCACGAAGCGAACGATCTCGAACTTGCCGACCGAGGAATTGACGAGCATCGGCACCAAATGGCCCAGCACGTAAATCGAAGCACAGACGATCAGGTTGGCCAGCATCGGCAGCCGCGTGGAAATCGCGACGCTGATGGCCGCCATGACAACCGTCTCCAAGAATGCCAGCACCAAGCCCGGCACAATGCCCACCATTTCCAGATAACACAATTGCCAGTTCGGTTCCGCCTTGGCAGTCTCGCGAGCGTCGTACACGACCTTGAACGAAACGGTCACCAGGAACAAGAACCCGAGGATGACAAACAGCACTACTACCGGCCCGAGCACGCCCAGGAACTTGCCGAAAATGAATTGTCGCCGCCGCACGGGCTTGGAGAGGACAGTCAAAGCCGTGCGGCCTTCGACCTCTTCGGACACCGAGACGCTGGCCGACCACACGGCCACGATGATTGCCAGAATCATGATCATCGTCAGCCCGGAGTCCTTGAGCATCTTCACGTCGTCGCCAAAGGTGTTGTACGGAATGAAGATGAAGGCCACCAACGAGACCGCACCCAGCACCAGCGCCACGTAAAACAGCGGTTGCGACATCGATTCCTTGGCGGTCGTCAGCGCGATGGCCGCGACTTTTGGAGCCGCCGCTTGCAGTAGCAAGTAAGCCAGCACCAGCCCCACCAGCGCCAGCGCCGTGGCCGGTACGATGCGCACTTCGGGATACTCGATGTCGGTCGCGGCGTGAATCTTCAGCGTCGCCGGATTGGTGCCCACGTTGGTCGCGTACCACTGGGTCACGGCCTCGCGATCAACCGGCACGCGGTCGCGGTCCTGACTGATGGTCTTGCGCCATGTGGCGGGATTGCCCGGTGCCACTCGCATCATCAGCACCTGGGCGATGTTCGAAACAATATTTGTGCCGATATTGACCGGCTGGTCGGTCTCGACTGTAAAGCCCTGAAGTTCGACGATTCGAAAGCGCACCTCAGGCAGTTCGAGGTCTCGCGTGGCCGGCGGCACCACCACTTCGATCTCCCTCGGCCCGACAGCGGTGATGCGATACGCGGCGCTGATCAGTCCTGAATAGGGGAGGGCGGGCACAAGAAACACACCTGCCATGGCAAAGCCGCTGAGCACGGCAGCAAGGTAGAAGATGGGCAGCAGGATTCCTTCGCGGACACGCTGGACCGCTGCGGCCGCCCAGCGACGATTCACCAGGTACAAGATTCCCAGCGCAACGGCCAGAACCGCCAGGCCCAGCGCCGCACCGACGCTGACGAGCCACACCGGCGTGGCCCACGTCACCAAGAGGCCAAGAGGCAGCATTGTTCCGCCAGGCATGTGCATAAAGTCCCAGGGTGTTGGAATGTCTAGTATTTGAATCGTAAGGGTGCAGGCTTCCGCCACAGGCTAATGCCTGATTTCGAAACGTGTAAATTCATTCGTGGCTGGCAGGACCTTGACCGTCGTGTTGTCGAGATAGCGGTCCATCTCGGCTTCGATTGCGCGAGTCAATTGATCGAGCGCGTCAGCGGTTCCCTCGGCAATCAGTAGCACACGGCCATCGCTCAGATTTTTGACGAAACCCAAAACCGGATACCGCGCCGCGATGGCCCGCGCGGTGTAGCGAAACCCGACGCCTTGCACGCGACCGGAAAAGCGGACTTCCCGACGTTCGACGGATGGTTGGGATTGGTTCACACTTCCACACCCACGTCGGGAGCAGAGTCCGTGTCGAAGCGGTCGCTCGCTCGGGCGCCGTGCAAACCTTTAATATACCCCAGACTCGACGCGATGCTAACAGCCCGTTGAAGTATTCGACGGGCTGCGCCATCGCATGGATGCGATGGCAAAATAGCCCCGACTAGTCGGGGTTATTTTGCGAGCCGTGCGGAGCTTGGCTCCGCACTTGGCGAGGTTGAAAAATGCCACGACGGCAATTTTCAACGGACTGCTAAGCCGCCCGCGACACTCGCCCTTGACGGAACTGAGCCGCGTTTCTAGGCTTAGATTCGTGCTCGTGTGGGCGACTTCTTTGCCCGGCGGCCGTGCGCCGCCTCACATCCTGCCCGGTAGTGTAACGGTAGCACGAATGGCTCTGAACCATTTAGTCAAGGTTCGAATCCTTGCTGGGCAGCTACTTTTTTGAGTGCGGCGCTACCCTGGTGCTGCCTTTTGGAGCACGAGGGAAAAGCCCCGGTAGCACCTGGAAAAAGGACAAGGGAATGGACGACCAACCGAAGAACAAACAATTTGCATCGTCAGAAGAGCTTCTTCGGTTCCTGCGCGAGCGATGCGATGACATTGATTCGGTCGTTATTCCAGTGCAAGAGGGAGTTACGCAGTTGGGACCAGAAGGCCAGCGGAACACCATTACCGGTGTAGGTGCCATCATCAGGCTCTGCGACGGGTCGCTCAACACAATCCATAGACACGATGCGGAAATGCTTATTAACGACGGTGTGTTGCAGCGGCTGAGAATTAAGTGCGTCCTCGACCCCCTAAAGAATCCCTGAGCGAATAATCGCTTCACCACGATGCCCCAGGATGCACGGTCGGCGCGTTCGATGGCTCTCAGGTCGCCGGTCGGTGTCGTGCGTCTGAGAGCCTGTCTGGCGTTAGCACTCAGTCACGGTGTGGTCGGCTGCGCGAGTGCGGTTCGACGTAGGTGCCATCCTTGCGATAGTAGCCCTTAACCTGAACGTCGCCGCTAGGGGAACTCGCGGGCGGTGTGTACGTGGGCGTCGATGGCGACACCAAAAAGGTTGCACGGTGCTGGTGTTGGTCACTGCGTTCGCTGGTGCTTCGGCTGGTGCAATCTTCTGTACGGCTCGCAGTACGCCGGTCAGATTCACACCCAACGCCGCCGTCGTAAGCAGTCCGACGAAAATGGCAAGCCTTGAACCTGTGCGTCCGGCTCCGTGAAGCTTGGCGGCAACCGACATGCCGAACAGTCCGAGTATCACGGCCAGAATGCCAAACACAAGGGCGGGGACTCGGACAGGTGGAAGCCAGCAAAACGCCAACGATGCGAACACCAGTGCGGCGGCGAAGGTGGCAATTAGGTTGTCGGTCAAGGCGTGAAGAATCACGTCCTCGAATTCGTCGTCTGGCTGTTCCCCTTGCAGTGCGTCGTCAGCACGTATGACAAAGACGTTGCGACAGCCGGGGCACTTTGCTTTGCGACCGGCGAACTTGTCCGCGACTTTCAGAGCTTTGTTGCACTTCGCACAGAGTAGCCGGATCATGGGCTTGCCCCCCTATGCGACCACTGAACGGCGATTGCGTTACCCTAAACTTCGCCGCTGTTGGGGTCAAGCAAACGGCGGCGATGCGACTAATTTGACTCGAAACACGCCGCGCGGTAGCGTTACAGCGAGTTCGGGAAACGTTTCGGAGGTGCAACTTTGTTCCTCGCGCTTTGCTGCTTGGTCGTGCTTGTATCCGCCGATGAGGCCAACCTGCTCGACCCCGAGCGATTATTGGAAGCGAGCGATGGGGTTCGCTGGCAGAAGCTGCGCAATGCCGAGCGCGAGTTGGATGATTTGAGATTTCAGAAAATGGCGGCATCGAGCCGCAACGACCGACGCAAGCAATTGAACCGTCGAATCGAGGAATTCAAAGATACGTCTCTGTTCCTTTGCCCGGCGATCACGGAACCGTTTCGCGTTGGCTCCGTAGGCAAAGCGCGGGGGTTAAAGTTGTTGACCGTAGTCGATGACGCGACATTCTTAGCCGAGCTGGGCGCCTCAACGACCGAGCCCGCGACGGTGATCGTCTCCGGGCTCTCGACGGAAGGCATGACTGATGATCGCGAGAAGAAGGTGGTTTATCGAGACCCACTGTGCATTGTCGGCACTCGCAAGTACGGTGGTCGCACTCTGTTCGTGTTGAAGCCGTTCGACATGGATGCCTTGAATCTGGCAATTGCCAAACGCAAGGTTGACCAAGAAAAGGCTGACCAAGAAAAGAAGGAACCCTGACCCGACGGGGAACTCTTTGCCGCGACCGCGTTAGCCTTTCGACAAGAAATATCCTGGCGGGGAGCAAGAAACAAAGCTGCCCTCCGGGCTCTTGGAAGAGAGCCGGCGGAGGGCAGCCGATGCGACTCGCCAGGTTCCGTCCCAGCGGTGCTCTGTATTGAAGGCTTGAGGTGCCTGGGCTTAGACGAGCGCCTTCAGCGGCTTCAGGGCCTGCAGCTTGACAACATTGCGAGCCGGCTTGGCCTTGAAGGTCGTCTCTTGCTTGGTAAAGGGATTGATGCCCGTGCGCGCCGGAACGGCCGGCTTGCGGACGACCTTGATCTTCAACAGACCGGGAAGCGTGAAGATGCCCGGACCATCGTTGCCGACGCTCTTGCCGACCAGGTTGAACAGCGAATCGAACACGGTCAAAATCTGCGCTTTGGTCAGGCCAGTGGTCTCAGCCAGAGCCGCGGTGATTTCCGACTTGCTCATGGCCTTTTCCGCTTTGGTCTTGGTCGTCATGGGGTTCTCCCTTTAGGAATTCGAAGAATCAGCCTTATGCGCGCCGCTGGGATTTTCGCCGCGTTTGATGGCGTCGTAAACCTCGCGTCGATGTACGGGAACGTCCTTCGGAGCTTCAATTCCAAGTCGGACCTTGTCGCCGCGAATGTCGACGACGGTGATCACGATGTTGTCGTTGATGATGATGGTCTCGTTTATCTTCCGGGATAAGACAAGCATGGGTGCCCCTCCTCTGTTGGGCGATCGCTCGTTCAAGTACGGCCAGCCACGCAAGCCGATGGTCATCTGGCTTGCGCCAGCTTTTGTTGACCGAACGGCGTCGACACGTTACATGCGTGACCGGCGGACGTTCAATTTCACTATGAACAGGCTAGGTCACTGCCGAACGTACGGAGGGCGTCCGACCGCGAAAAAAGCCGAAATCATCGAGTCCGATGCTATGTTTTAGACCGATTCCGCGGCCCTGCGGTCACAGTCGAAGTGAACTTGCCGGCCGTGCGCGGCCCAGCGGGGGGCACGTCAGGCCGCTCAAGGGGCTGTTTTTCCCGCGTTTGGGCCGCGGTTTGAGCCGATTTTCCGAGAAACTCCGCCGCCGACGAACCCAGGCGATGCCACGTCGTCGGACCGCGGGAAAGGCACTCTGGTCGTTCAAGCGACCCCTCGAAGGGCGCCAGAGTGGGGCCAGCCGGTCGATCCCTGCCAAGCTAATGCAACAACAAGACAGGCCGCCATAAACCCTGGTTCATGTTCGGTACGGAACCTCTGGGGGGAAGGTTCGAAAATAAATGGCAATTGCCAGTCGTGGTCCCGAGCTTTGTTGTCCGGCATGGCCGAGACCACTGGCGGCTCGGGCCTCAACGAGGCGAGCTACAGAAGCCCGTCGGACGAACGACTAGACAGCCCGTTGACTTACTCGTCGGGCTGCTACATCACACGGATGTGATGAC
>CAZUPX010000748.1:0-6498 GCA_964622155.1 uncultured Planctomycetaceae bacterium
GGGTAGCTTGCGCTACAATCGCCGGGCCTGCATCAGGTACAACAATCCGGCCACGAATCCGACCATGACCGCCACGGTGCCCAGCAGCAGAAAGATTCCGTGTACGGCACCCCACACCCGCGACGCCGGGCCGGGCTCGAACGGCGTGCGATCAGCCACCGCCGCCGCTCCCACAAGTGCCAACGCCAGCGGCAGCATATACAGACCTAGCGCCGCTTTGGGGTAGTAATAATTCAAGTACAGATACGCCACTGTCAGCAGCCAGGCCGCCACGAGGCACCAATCGAAACTGCTCGATAGCGGCGACGCCTCGAGCTCGACGGCCCGATAGACCAGGTACAACGTGTGCGCCGCCAGGCCGGCGACGACGAAAGCCAGCATCAGCCATTGCCGCACGGCACTCGAGAACAACAACTTCGCCAACTCCAACAGCCACGCCACAGCGTAGCTGGCGGAAAAACAGACCAGACTGATACCGGCAATGAATTGCATATCTCACTGTTCTGTGTCGAGGCCGTATTCTTTCAGTTTCTTGTGCAAGGTGTTGCGGTTGATGCCCAGCTTGTTGGCGGCCTTGGTCTGTACGCTGTCGCAGGAAGTCATGATCTGCGCAATCAGCTCGCGCTCCACCCGGTTGACGACCTTCGCATGCAGGTTATCCTCCTGCGGCCCGGCCGTGGACAGACCTTGTTGCACCAGCTCGAACGTGAGGGTCTCCAGATCGGCCGCGCGCGGCCGGCTGGCCGGGCGCGACTTGGGTCCGCGCAGCACGGCCTCGGGCAGCAGATCGCAGGTCAATTCGTCCCCGGTGGCCATCACCACCGCGCGTTCCACGTAGTTTTGCAGCTCGCGAACATTACCGGGCCAGTGATAGTTCTGCAGCGCCTCGAGGGCTTTTGATTCAATGTGCACGACGTAGCGGTCGTTCTCTTCGTTGTAAAGAGTCAGGAAGTGGCCGACCAATTCGGCGATGTCCTCGGGCCTCTCGCGCAGGGCGGGCAAGTAGATCGGTACGACGTTGAGCCGGTAATAAAGATCTTCGCGAAACCGCTCGGATTCCACTTCGACCATCAAGTCTCGATTGCTGGCGGCCACGACGCGCGTGTCGACGCGCACAGTTTGTGTGTCGCCGACGCGTTCGAACTCGCGCTCTTGCAGCACGCGGAGCAACTTGACTTGTAGTTTGGGGGTCGTGGAGTTGATCTCGTCCAGGAAGATCGTACCGGTGTGCGCCGCTTCGAACCGGCCGGTGCGGTTGGCGATCGCGCCGGTGAACGCGCCGCGGACGTGGCCGAACAGCTCGCTTTCCAGCAGGCTTTCGCTGAGCGCACCGCAGTTGACTCGCACAAATGGTCCGCTCGATCGACCGCTGGTCTGGTGCACGGCCTTGGCGATCAACTCCTTGCCCGTGCCGGTTTCACCCAGCAGAAGTACCGACGCATTCGAGCGCGCGACTTGACGGGTCAACTGAAAGATCTTCTGCATCGCCGGCCCCGAGCCAATCAAACCGGGGATGGGCGAGGACGAGCGTTTCGGATCGGCTGGTGGGTAGGATTGAGCCATGTCAGGCGTTGCGTGTGGCACCGTCAGCGCACCGGAGATGTCAAGTCCCGGTCGCGCGCCGTTCAATGGCGTCGAGGATCGTTCCCAGCACCTGGTGCGTGGCGGCGTCTCGTCCGGCATTGGAGTTGTACAAATCGTATTGCTGGAGGATATCCTGGCGTGCAATCGCGATTCCAAATTGCCGCACGCTGGTGGCAAACGCGGCGGCGGCTGCGGCGCGCGTTTCGAGCGGCAGCGCGGCCGAGCTAGCCAGTTCCAGGAGACTGTGCTGTGCTTTTGGCGAGCCCACATGCGCGAGCACCGCGGCGGCCTTGGAATTGAGCTGCGGCACATAGAGCGCCTTCAACAAGGCCGATTCCGCGGTCGCGACGTCGAACACCTGCGACGGTCGTTGCTGGAGTTGCGCCAGCCAATCGATTGCCGCGACGGACTGCGCCAATCGCTCTTCATGTGGCACCAGTGACCGGCCCGCGTGCGCGAGCACCCGATCGGTAAAGAGCTTCATCTCTTCCTCGTTCTGCGGTTGCAGGAAAGCCTCGGACCGCGGTACTCTCTCGGAAAATCGCTGAACCCGTTCCAGGTCGTACAGCGGGGCCATGAACCCCAGCGGCAGCGCGGCGGTCCTGGGATCCTTGCGCAACTGGGTGGTAAGCCGGTCGACCGGCAATCGGTCGACGGCCGAATGGATAAAAATGAACTCATAGTCGGGCGAGGCGGTGGCCAACTCGAACGCTTGTCGCCCGTTGGTTGCAATGTCACCTTCGTAGCCTAATGTTGCCGCCAGTCCGGCGATCGCGCGTCCCTGATCGCTCCGCGGATGGACAATCAGCGCCCGCGGCGCGCCGTAAGAACTGGCGAGGAAGCCAATCGCGCCCAGCACCTTGCTCGAACCGGCGAACGGCTCGGTCGGCTTGAGTCTCATGATCGCGTCAATCGCCGCGAAGCTTACTCGGCGGTCCGAATGCTCGGCCGCCTTGGCCAGCGGGCCAGGTGCCGCGCCGCTGCGCGTGAGCAGGGCCGGGCTGCCGATGTCGCCCAGAATCTGTGCGGCCGCGGTGGCCGCCGGCATATAGGCTTCGCTCAGAGCATAGTCCAGCAATCCGTCGATCGTGTCGGCTCCCTCGCGCGCGGCGATCGAGTAGGCGGTCCCGTCGCCCTTTGGCAGAGGCTTGCCGAGCCCGACGCGGTGTTTGGCGGCCGAAAGTAGTGCCGTCAGGTATAGCTGTCGGTGCGCGGCATTTTCGGTTTCGAGCTGGTGCAGATCACGGGCCAGGCGAACCGCGCTGGCCACCGCCGCCCCGTTCGTATCGTACTGGATCGGCATGCTCTGGTTGCGCTTCGCGTTCCAGTGCCAGACTTCGGTGGGCGCCAACACGTCGTCAATCTCATGGCACGATTGCTCCAGGCGCTGCCGCGCCGCCTGCTCGAGCGTCGTAACTGCCTCGGACGATGTCGGCGTGCGGCCAAGAATCCGACTGAGTGCTTTGGCAGCCGCCGCCTTGAGCTGTGGAGTGCTGGAGGGTGAAACAAGCGGAGCCAACAGTTGGCCGACGGCTTGCGACGAACCGATCTGGCCCAATACTTCGGTCACCTTGGCCCGTAGCGCCGGGTTGGGCGACTCCAAGACGCCTAGCAACGGCGCGACCGCCGTATCGCCCAGGTGCACCAGGACCGATTCGGCGACGGAACGGCTGACAGTCTTGGCCGGGTCGGCCAGAATCGCCACCAGCGGCGCGACCGCCGACTCGCCGCCATCGAGCAGCGATACGGCTGCGCGAGCGCGAACCGCTTCGTTCGGGTCACTCAGCCTTGCGGACCATTCAACCAGTCGCTTTGGATCGCGACGATAAGCATCGGCCGACTTCAACACGTCGTCGATAAACGGCGCCAACACAGAGCCTAGTTCGCTATTGGCCGCCAGCTTGAGCAGGTCGGCTGGATTGAACCTGGCGACCAGTTCGGCCTTTGCTTTCTGGTCGAGCTTCAATTTGACCAATTGGTCGGCAAACGCTTTGGATTGTGGAGCGTGCCCTAGTCCGACCAGGATGTCGACGGCCCGCAGCAGCTCGGCCGCGGTTTGTGGGTGCGATTCGAGCACCGCTAACACAGCCGGTTCATCGGGCACCGCCGGGATCGATTCTTCGTCCGCGGCATCAGCCTTTGGGCGAGGCCTGGGCGAGGGTTTTGGCTTGTCCTCGTCGATGGCGGCTTCGGCCTCGTCGGCCATTGCCGCGTCATCGGCTCCAAACGCGTCCTCGGTCGGCGGCGGAGGTTCGGCGGCAGGCGGGGGCTCAGCGACCGGAGGCTGCGCTGTCGCCGCATCGGCCGCTTCTTGAGCGAATATCGGCGCGACCAACCAACCTGCCGTCAGCAATAGCCCGCAGGCAATCGCGAATAATTCGAACCATCGAGAAGTACGTACTCGCATGAAGTTCTTCAATGGGAAGGTGATATTCCTAGTCGCTCTTTCCACTTCGTAAGTTGGTCGGCCACTTGTGCCGGAGCGGTCGAGCCGTAGCTGACAAAGGCCCCCACGGCGCGCTCGGCCCCGAGCACTTCGTAGACGCTCGAGTCCAAAAGCGGATCGGCAGCCCGAAAGTCTTCAAGCGACAGGTCGGCCAGCCGCACTCCTCGATCGAGCGCCTGGCGGACCAATCTGCCGACCACGCCGTGGGCGGTACGCTGAGGCATGCCACGGCGGATCAAATGTTCCATCAAAGTCGTGGCGTCCAAGTGGCCCAGCTCGAGCCGCTCGGCGATCGCCGCGCGGTTCAACTCCGCACCCGAAACCAGCGGCGCGGCAAGTTGCAAGCAGGCGTGAACCGTGTCGAACGAGTCGAACACACGCTCCTTGTCTTCCTGAAGGTCGCGGTTGTAGGCCAGCGGCAAACCCTTGACCAGCACCAAAAGCGACGTCAGGTTGCCGATCACACGGGCTGTTTTGCCGCGGACCAGCTCAAGCACGTCAGGATTCACTTTTTGTGGCATGATGGACGAGCCGGTGCAAAACGCCTGCGGTAGTTTGAGAAAGTTGAACTCGCCGGTCGACCACAGCACCCACTCTTCGGCCCAAGTGCTCAAGTGCTCGGCGATCAGCGCCAGGGCGAAGACAAACTCGATGACGAAATCGCGGTCGCTCGAGACGTCGATGCTGTTGGCCGCCACATCGGCAAAGCCCAGTCGCTCGGCTACGTCGTGGCGGTCGATCGGCAGGCTTGTGCCGGCCACAGCGGCGGTGCCCAGGCTCAGTACATTGGTCCGCTGGCGGCAGCCGGCCAGCCGACCCCGATCGCGTTCGAGTTTTTCGCAGTAGCACAGCCAATAGTGGGCCGCCAACACCGGCTGCGCCCGTTGCATGTGGGTATAGGCCGGCAGGATGCAGTCGTGATCTTGATCGGCCCGGGCGACAAAAGCCCGTTGAAGCTCGACGATGTCCGCGTCGATCTGGTCGATCGCCTCGCGAACCCACATTCGCAGGTCGGTCGAGACTTGATCGTTTCGGCTGCGGGCTGTGTGCAGCTTGCGCCCGACATCTCCCAAGCGGTCGATCAGGGCGCGCTCGATGTGCATGTGGATGTCTTCCAGCTCGATCCGGAAGGGAAATTGCCCCTGCTCAATTTCTTGGCGGATGTCGCCCAAGGCTTGCTCAATCTGCTGGCTTTCGCCGACCGAAAGCAGGCCGACCTTGGAGAGCATCTGGGCGTGAGCGATCGAAGCGGTGATGTCCTGCGCATAAAGGCGGCGGTCGAAGCTCACACTTTCAGTGAACTTCTCGACGCGCTGGTCGGTGCCCTCACGAAAGACGGCGCCCCATGCCTTGTCGGTCACGACTCCTCGCACAGACCCCCAAGCGGGGTCAGTTGGACGCATCAAATTGACTTCAAAACATTTATTGTGAATGGCTTACGACAAAGTGTCAAACGCCCCAAACGCACCGCGGAAGCTATGAAACACGTAGTTTTTGCCATTCGGTCCGGATTGCGCGAAGGTAACGTTTGGCCCAGCGCCGGCCCACAAAAAGCGACGAAAGACGACCGCGCACGATCGTCGCGCCGTGGGGGCGAGTCGTCGGAGACATGGGTGACACCTTTGGGTCCGTGAAATTTGCAGCCGGCGACCCCGTTGCGGTAGGATGTCGCGACTTCTCGCTTTTTCGCAATTTCGACTCGAATTCTCAAATCACAGGCGGCATACGATGGCTGATCTCAAGGGAAAAACGTTGTTTATTACCGGTGCCAGCCGAGGAATCGGCAAGGCGATCGCGCTGCGCGCGGCTCGCGACGGGGCCAACATCATCGTGGCGGCCAAGACGGCCGAGCCGCACCCCAAGCTCGACGGCACCGTCCACACGGCCGTCAAGGAAATGGAAGCGGCCGGCGGACGAGCGCTGGCCTGCATTACCGACATCCGTTTCGAGGACCAGGTTCAAGCCGCCGTCGACAAAGCCGTGCAAGCCTTCGGCGGAATCGACATCGTGGTCAACAACGCCAGCGCCGTCTCGCGCACGCCGGTCGCCGAGACTGACATGAAGCGCTACGACCTGATGCAGCAAGTCAACACGCGCGGGACTTTCATGGTGTCGAAATACGCCATTCCCCATCTGGAGAAGGCGCGGAACCCGCACATCCTGATGAACTCGCCGCCGCTCGACATGAGGGAGATGTGGTTTGCCGGCTCCACCGGCTATTCGATCGCCAAATTCGGCATGAGCCTGGTCGTGCTCGGCCTCGCCGGCGAACTGCGGCCAAAGGGAATCGCGGTGAACGCGTTGTGGCCCCGCTCAACGATTGCGACCGCCGCGATCAAGAACCTGCTGGGCGGCGAGCGGGTCATGCGGATGTCGCGCACGCCCGAAATCATGGCCGATGCGGCTTATGCGATCTTCCTTAAGCCAGCGAAGGCATTCACCGGGCATTTCCTGATCGACGATACTTT
>CAZUPX010000749.1:0-5602 GCA_964622155.1 uncultured Planctomycetaceae bacterium
GCAGGAGCTCGACGTCGTGGCCCGCGTCCGCGGCGAGGGGTTGGTGTGGGGCGTCGAGTGTGCGGCTGTCGGGAGTGTGTCGGCCGACCAGGTCGCCGCTGCCTGCGTCGAGGCGTGCTATCACGGCGACGCCGCGGGCCGCGCGATTCACTTGCTCGGCCCGCTGGCCGGCAAGGTCATCCGCGTGAGTCCGCCGTTGGTGATGCCGCTCGATGAAGCCCGTGAGTATCTGGACGCGATGTTCGGCATTTTTTCTTCCGTCGCATCGCGTATTTCCGGAGGAGCGTGATGGATCTTGAGTCGTTGATGCGCGCGGCGATCGACAAGGGACGCGCGGCCATCTCCGCCGGACAGACGCCAATCGGCTGCGCCATCGCGCTGGCCGATGGGTCGCTCATCGCCGGTCATAACCGCGTGTTGGCCACCTGCGACATCACGGCCCACGCCGAGATGGTGGCCTTGCGAGAAGCCTGCAAACACTCCGGGCAGATTCATCTGGAAGGGGCCATCGTGGCCAGCACCTGCGAGCCGTGTCCGATGTGCATGGCCGCTCTGCACTGGGCTCGCGTGGACACTGTGTGCTACGGCGCGACGATTGCCGACGCGAGGCTGGCCGGTTTTAACGAGCTGCGCATCCCCGCCGCCGAGATCATCCGCCTGGGCGGAAGCTCGGTGAAGCTCGTGAGTGGAGTCCTCACGCAGGAATGCACCGCGCTATTTCAAGAATGGCACGCAGCCGGCGTTGCGCGGGCGTATTGAGGCGATGCACTCGATTGCCCGGCCGCTCAATCTCGCGAGGACTCATACGTCGCGGTTACGCTGGTCGTGATTCCTCCGCGGGGAGTAAAGGCCGCCACCAGCGTCATCCGCCGCGGCCGCAGCACCGCCACCAGGTCATCGAGGATCCGATTGGTCGCGTGCTCGTAGAAAATCCCCTCGTTACGAAACTGCTGCAAGTACAGCTTTAAGCTCTTCAGCTCGACGCACTTTGCGGCTGGCGTGAAGGTGAATGTCAGCACGCCAAAGTCGGGCTGGCCAGTCTTGGGACACACGCTGGTAAACTCCGGGCAGCGGATCTCGATCGTGTAGTCCCGCTGGGGATACTCGTTGGGAAACGTTTCCAGAATGTCGCGAAATTGGTCGCCCATCGCAGGTCCTTTCGTCGGTCGAACCATTCTGGCATCATGGGAATGTAGTGGCTAGTCCCGAGTCAGACACTGAATTCCGGGTGCCATGCTCACGCTTCGTGAGCATGCACTCTGGCCGCGCGAGCATGGCCACGAAGCGTGGCCATGGCACCCAACTCGAAAACCAGGTCGTGACAGACCAATAGACTTCCAAACACTACTTTATGTCGCTTCCCGCAGTCATCTTACTTTCCGGCGGTCTCGACTCGGCTACGACGGCGGCGATCGCCGCCAACGAGGACTACGAGCTGTACGCGCTGTCGGTCGACTACGGTCAAAGGCACCGCGGGGAGTTGGACGCCGCCCGTGCTGTGGGCGAAAGGTTGAACGTGAAGCGGCACGTGACTCTTGCGATCGATCTCGGTCAGTTCGGCGCCAGTGCCCTGACGGCGCCCATCGACGTGCCCAAGGGTCGCACCGCGGACGAGATGGCCCAAGGCATTCCGATCACCTACGTGCCTGCCCGCAACACCGTGTTTCTCTCGGTGGCGCTGGCGTATGCCGAAACTTTGGGCGCGGCCGACATCTTCATCGGCGTCAACGCGGTCGACTACAGCGGCTATCCAGACTGTCGGCCCGAGTACATCGCCGCGTTCGAGCGGATGGCCAACCTGGCGACCAAGGCGGGAGTCGAGGGTAGGTTGGCGTTCAAAATCCACACGCCGCTGGTGAAGCTGACCAAGGCCCAGATCATCCGCCGCGGCACCGAGCTGGGAGTCGACTATGCGCTGACGCGCAGTTGTTACGATCCCGACGCACAGGACACGGCTTGCGGCAGTTGCGACGCTTGCCTGCTGCGCCGCAAGGGTTTTGCCGAAGCTGGCCTGTCGGACCCAGTGCCCTATCGAACATGAGAGTCGCCGAAATCTACAAAAGCGTGCAGGGCGAGGGCTTCTTGACGGGAGTCGAGAGTGTGTTTGTGCGCACGAGCGGCTGCAACCTGCGGTGTTGGTATTGCGACACGCCGTACGCTTCGTGGTCGCCGGAGGGCGAGGATCTGGCCGTTGACGAGATACTCACTCGAGTGAACGAGTTGGCTGCCCAGCACGTCGTCCTCACAGGCGGCGAGCCGATGTTGTTTGCCGAGTTGATCCCTCTGGCTGCCGAGCTGCGCAGGCAGGGGCGGCACGTAACGATCGAAACGGCGGGCACGTTATATCTGCCGGTCGAGTGCGACCTGATGTCAATCAGCCCAAAACTTTCCAACTCGACGCCCGACGTGCAGCAGGCGTCGCACTGGTCGACTCGCCACGAACGCGCTCGGAGAGCACCAACCGTCGTTCGCCGTTTGGTGAGCGAGCATGCTTATCAAATCAAGTTCGTCGTCGATCGCCCCAGTGACTGCCAGGAAGTCGAAGCATTTCTGAGCGAGCACCCCGAGGTCGACCGCTCGCGGGCCATGCTGATGCCGCAAGGCATCGAGCCGGCGGCGCTCGTGCGGCAAGCCGAATGGCTCGAGCCCTACTGTCGTGAGCACAAACTACATTACTGCCCGCGAAAGCAAATTGAGTGGTTCGGCCTGGTGCGGGGAACATAGTCGCGCGGTCATGGCACCCAGAGTGGGTACACTACCGCGCGTCCAGAATCTTGTCGATCTCGGCGACTGCGGCAGTTAACGAGGCGACGGCCATTTGAAAGTTGGTGTGCGTCGACACCTCGGGCCCGACGCGTGCGAAATCTTCGCTCGCACGGCGGAGCTTCGCAAATTTCTTGGCGGCCTGGCGCAAGTACTCCGCGGCGTTCTGCTCGCGCCAGGCAGCACCCACGGCCAGTTGATAGTCGTACAGCTCACGATGGATGCCGCTCAGCTCGTCGTCTTCGGCCGCCTCGTCGCTGTGCTTGAGAAATGCGCGCACCATCCACACGTGCGCGAGTTGAGTCTCGATGCGGCGCATCGCTTCGTCGGAATCCATAGAGTGCGTCAGGCCGTCGCGGTGTCCGGCGCGTGGTGCGGGGGCGACTTCGGGGAAAAAACAAGCACGGTCACGGCACCGGCGGCCACAACGATCAGGCCCGCGAAGAAAAACGGGTGGAGCTCATCATAGTTGCCGGCCTGAATCACGCTGACGAACGTGTTGACGACCGGCGCGCCGCCGAAGACCAGCGGCATGACAAAAATGGGCTTTCCGCCGAAATTGAAGGCCATGATGATTCCCAGTGCGCCGATCGCTCCAGCGGCGCCACCGGCCAGACTCCAAACTGTGCCTGAAAATGTGAAGCTGCCCGGCTCTTCCCAGCGCCATAGCATCAGGCTCGGCACGAGCACGGCGATCAGAAAATAGGCCAGTCCGACGCAGATCAACGGCCGCATCCGGCTGCCGGCCATGCCCATCTGCCCGCGATGCAGCGTCGGTCCGTACACGCCCCAGGCAACGGCGGTCATGGCCGTGAACAGAAAGATGGCAAGCCACTGAGCTTCCGCACGCAGGATCGGATGCGCCGTCGCGGGCTGCACAACGACTGGCACCTGCGGCTGGGCGGCTTTGGTTTCCTCGGTTGTCTCGACCTTCGCCACAGGCACATGGGTTTGCGGGCGAAACACGAGGACTGTCACCGCCCCCGCAATGACCAGGATCAGTCCGGCGATGAACCACGAGCTGACCTGTTTGAATGACTTGCTCCAGTACATCGTCAAAAACGTGTTGACCACTGGCGCTCCGCCAAAGACCAACGGCATCACGTAAATCGGATTTCCGCGGAATGCCAGCGCCAGGATGACACCCAGGGCGCCGATGGCACCGGCTGCTCCGGCAGCCAGGCTCCAAAAGATGCCGGTTGCCGTCCATTGGCCATCTTCCCCCCGCGTTCGCAGCGCGATGCTCGGCGCGAGCACGGCGATGACGAAGTAAGCCAATCCGACGCAGATGAACGGTTTGAGGGAGCTTCCGTGCATGTCGATTTGGCCCTCGCGCAAAACGGGACCATAAACGCCCCAGCAGACGACGGCCACCGCGATGGATGCCAAAAGCGAGACAAAACCTTTCACGGCGTGCTACTCCGAATTTTCCGAACGACCAGGGTTCGTGGGCCGGCAATCGATCGCCGCGAGTCATTTCGCGACCGCGCCCGGTCCCACACGAAAGCTTAGCTTACCCCTTGCCGGACCCTTTGCCCAGATAAGCTCGCGCCGGCCACGCGACTATTCCTCGCGCAAGGCGGGCAGTAGCGGGGCGCGCAACGTCGCGCGCACGGCCAGCACTCCGGCCGAAAGCCCGACGACGAGCACCAACATCAGTGTCAGCGCAAGCGAAAACCACGGCACGGATGCGCCTCCGCCAAACGCATGCGGCAACACCGCCACCAGCGCCGCCGTCACTCCAACGGCCAGTCCGCCCAATAGCAGAATCGCATTCTCAATCATCACCAGCCGTGCCAACAGGGAGCGGCGGAAACCGGTGGCTCGCAGCAGGGCTAACTCGCCGCGCCGTTGAATGACGCTCCGCAGTTGCACGGTGGCCAGTCCAAACGTGCCCAGTAGCAAGCCCAGGCCGCCCAGGCTTTGAAATGTCGAAAGATATGTATTCTGAACGGCGAAGAACGCCGCCAATCGCTCGGCGCTACTCTCGGCGTCGAAACCATAGTCGCCCAACGCCGACTCGAGCGCCTGCCGCACCGTCGCCATCGGCTCATCCTTGGTGTCGACCAGGAAAAAGCGATAGCCGTTGACCTGTGGAAATCTTGCCAGAAATGCCGGCTCTCCGATGAGCACGTCCCCCTGGAAAATGCTGTTGGCCAGCAGGCCGACAACTTGCAGCCGAACCTTGCGGTTTTGATCGTCATCGATGTCGAGCGTGTCGCCCAGTTTCTTGTGCAAGCCATACGTCGCGGTGTTGTAGTCCAAAATCGCCGGCAACATCGGCGTGCCGTCGCCGTCGTCGGGCAGTTGTCTGTCGAGCAGCAGCCAAGGGTTCTCCTCTTCCTCCACCGAATCGGCCAACGCGGCGGCCCAGGCAAAGCCGCCGCGTTCCATGAGCGCCGCGCTCACGCCCAGCACACGCGGCTGGCTGGCCTGATAAAGATTCAAACAACTGGCATCGTCTCCACGCCGCACTCGCAAGGGCACGATTGTGCACCGTGCGAGTAGCTGATCGGTGGCCTGCGGAATGCCGAGTTCGGCGCGGCCGCTGGCCGATTCCAGATCTTGATAAATCGGTTGATCGCTCTGGCCGATCAGGTTGAAGCCTCCGCTGCCACTATCGCGACCCTGGCTCTCGCGATTTGGGTCGAGTCGAAACGCGCTCAAGGCGACGATCAGAAAACTTGCCGCCGCGATCAGGCCAACGGTCAGCGTGCTGCGAGTCGGATTTCGGGCGCCAGAACGCATGGCCAGCCGCGCAATCGGCAGTCTGGTTTGCGAGGTCAACGAAGCTGTTGCGCCGCGCCGCAATCGGCTCCAGATCCAAGTCAAGCCGGCC
>CAZUPX010000750.1:0-2299 GCA_964622155.1 uncultured Planctomycetaceae bacterium
GAACGGCCAAGGGTTGTTGTGCGCCGACTTTGCCACCGGCGAAGTGAAATGGCAACAGCGCAGCGTCGGCGCGGGTGCCACGTGCGCCGCCGACGGGCACCTGTATGTCCACGGTGAAAAAGGCGACGTCGCATTGGTCGAAGCGACGTCCCAGGAGTATCGCGAGAAGGGTCGCTTCGCACTTCCAGACCAGCCCGATCGCGGCCGCTCGCTAGCTTGGGCCTATCCGGTCGTGGCCAACGGCCGACTCTACATCCGCGACCTCGGTGTGCTGTGGTGCTACGACATCCATGATCCGGCGGCCAAATAACTCGCGCGCCCAGGCACTGCGCAAGTGCTGGCTGATCGGCCTTGCGCTGGTCGCGTGTGCAGCGGGCGGCTTGTGCGGCACTGCTCCGGGTGCCACTGCTGGCTTGTCCGGCAGTGTTCAATCTTCGGATGAACAATCGACTGCCGCCGAGTCCGGCACGTCTCTTCGCCCGAACATCGTCTTCCTGTTGGCCGACGACTTGGGCTCGCACGACGTGAGCTGGCGCGGCAGCGAAATCAAGACCCCCAATCTCGACCGGCTCGCCACATCCGGCGCTCGACTCGAGCAGTTCTACGTGCAACCGGTCTGCTCGCCGACGCGTGCATCGCTGATGACCGGACGGTACCCGTTTCGCTATGGATTGCAGCTTGGGGTGGTGCGGCCGTGGGCCCAATATGGCTTGCCGCTGGAGGAACGCACCCTGCCGCAAGCACTGCGCGAGGCCGGATACGAAACCGCCATCGCGGGCAAATGGCACCTGGGGCACTTTCGCCCCGAGTACCTGCCGACTCGTCGCGGGTTCGACCATCAATATGGCCACTACAACGGCGCGCTCGACTATTTTACTCACGTCCGAGACGGCGGCTTCGACTGGCACCGCGACGACCGCGAGAATCACGACGAGGGTTACTCGACGCACCTGATCGCCCGCGAGGCCGTGCAGCGAATCCGCCAGCGCGATCGCGGCAAGCCGCTGTTGTTGTACGTGCCGTTCAACGCCGTCCACGCTCCGCACCAGGTGCCCGAAAGCTACAGCGACGCGTACACGCAATTCGAAGGCAACCGGCGAACTTATGCGGGCATGGCGGCGGCGCTCGATGAGGCGGTCGGCCAGATCGTGGCAGCCGTCAACGACGAGGGCCTGACCGACAAGACCCTGTTCGTCTTCGCCAGCGACAACGGCGGACCTCAGCCGGGCAAGATCACCAGCAACGGCCCGCTGCGCGCCGGCAAGAACACTGTGTACGAAGGGGGCGTGCGAGTCTGCGCGTTCGCCACGTGGACAGGACGCATCAAACCCGGCACCGTGGTCGACTCGCCGTTGCACATGGTCGACTGGTATCCGACGTTGCTCAAGTTGGCTGGTGCGGCGCTCGATCAAAAACTGCCTCTCGACGGTCGCGACATCTGGCCGGTGCTCACCGCCGGCGCCGCATCGCCGCACGACGAGATCGTGATCAACTGCACTCCGCTGCATGGTGCGATCCGAGTGGGAAATTGGAAGCTCGTGATCAACTCGCACATCAACGACGGCGAGATCGATCCGCAAGTGCAGGCGGCCCGGCTCGCTCGCAAGCCCGAGCGCCTGGAGTTGTACGACCTGGCGACTGACATGCGCGAGAAGCACGACCTGTCGGCCGAGCATCCCGACGTCGTACAAAAACTTCGCGCCCGCTATTCCGAGCTGGCCCGCGAAGCGTCGCCCCCAAAGCTCAAGCCCAAGCCCGAGCGGTTCGCCAGCCCGCGGGTGTGGGGAGAGGAAGAGTAGACGGTAGACCGTAGACAGGGGAGGGGACAGGTTACAGCGGACAGGTGATAGCAGGAACGACCAAGAATCAAATTCTCCTTGTGCTCGCTGTCCGTCCTCTGTAGCTGGCCTCTGAGAGGCCGGCGAATTCAACACGAGGCTGCCGGCCTCACAGAGGCCAGCTACAGAAGAAGGCGCGTAGAACCACACAGATCGCACTGGTTTTGATCGCTGGAAGATATAAAAAGTTTTGTGCGCCGCCGTCCGTTCGGGCCGCGGCAATCTTGGTTGTTGACGCTGTTGGTGAGCGCTCCACCGCGGTTGTCCGATACGGCGAGCGGCGCACAGGGGACCATTTGGCTGGCTGCCGCGAGCTCGTGCCCACAGTCGCCCGGTCCCTGGCCTGTGGTTAAGATTCCGCGGTTTATCCCAGCACGTTCGATTTCGGCTCAGCTACCCAGGCGCGCTAAAAATTCTCCTTGATCCATGACTCGATGGCTGGGGCTGGCGGAATTCCGAGC
>CAZUPX010000751.1:0-2045 GCA_964622155.1 uncultured Planctomycetaceae bacterium
TGGGAGATTCAGGGCCGGCTGCAAGCGGCCGATCAGTCGAGCCTGAGCACGGCGATCGCGGCGCTCGTGGCCGCGTACAGCCAGCAAGCACAGGACGCCGGGTTTTATTTTGACAACGATCAGCCGACCAGTCACGTCATCGTCAGTGCCGCCTCCAACGGCGGAGTGCGTGTGATCGGGCCTCCCAGCTTCCCGCAGGGCAAGGGCGCCGAGTACTCCACGTTTCGCACGTACACAATCGCGCTCGAGGCGGAGTGGCTCGACCCGACGGCGACGCTGTTGAGCTGGAATGAGACGCTCAGTTTCGACGGCGGCGGACCGCAGGTGATATTCCTGGAGCCGATCAACGGCTTGCCGCAGCGGCAATTGCTCAAGCAGGCCACGACCTACCGCGCCGCGCAGTCGGGCCGCGCGGTCGGTTATCTGGGCTATCCGTTCCCGCCCGCGCCACTGTGGCCCGCGGCCGAGCACGTCGACCGCCGCCAGATTCGCTACGAGTTGCCCGATCGGTCGGGCCCAATCGGGGCGGCGACCTATACACAATTCGGGATCACCTGGTCGTACAGTTTCGAAGACGCCGCGCCACTAATCGGATTCCCCACGCCCTGGCCCGCTTGAGTTCGCGGCGCCGCTGAACAGCAAAACTTAAGAAGGAGACTATCGTGGCAACAGTGGTTTGGAAGGGAGACGCGGCGCCTGTCGCGCAAAAGACCGTCTGCACCGTCGGTGGCACGATCGACGCGGCGCAGAACTTCACGATCACCATCGGCAGCAAATCGCTCAACGTCGTCTCCGGCGGGATCACGGCCGCAGTTGTCGTGGCCAACATCGTGGCCGCCTGGAAGGCCTTGACGGCCAGCACGTATCCGGAGTTTTCCGGCATCGCAATTGTCGACAATCTCAACGGCTCGTTCACACTGACCGGCACGCCCGGCATCCCCTTCACGATCACTCTGGCGACCACCGAAGGGGATGGCAGCCCCTCGCAAAGCGAAACATTCACCCAGCAAACGACCATTGCCGCCACGGGTTCGGCGTTCTGGTCGGAACCGCGCAACTGGTCCACGGGCGTCGTCCCCGCCAACGGCGATGACGTGGTTGTCCAGAACTCCGCGGCTGGGATTCACTACGGGCTCGATCAGCAAAGTGTCACCTTGGCCAGCTTGCGCATCGATCAGAGCTTCGCCGGCGCCATTGGCCTGCCGCGCACGCACGCCACCGGATATGTGGAGTATCGCCCCACATACCTGCAGATCAAAGCCACACAGGTCACCATCGGCAGCGGCGCAGGGGCCGGCAGCGGACGCATCAAGCTCGATACGCTTGCCGGTCAATCGGCGATCGCCGTGCTCAACTCGGGCAATCCGTCGGACAGTGGCCTCAAGGCGATCCTGTGGAAAGGAACGCACGCCTCCAACACGCTGACGGTCAACAAAGGCAGCTTTGGCGCCGCCGTGTTTGCAGGCGAAGCGGCCGCGATTGCGACGCTCAAACAAGGGTTCCGCGCCAACGTGGCCGGCGATTGCGACGTGCAACTGGGCGCTGGCTGCACGTTGTCGACGATTACCAAGACCGGCGGCACGCTGGAAATCAATTCGAGCTTCACGACTCTGACCCACAGTGCGGGCGAGACGATGATCGCCGCCGGTTCGCCGGGCACGATGACGATCACTGGCGGATCGGTCCGCTACAAGACGGCCGGAACGTACACGCAGGCCACGGTGGCCAGCGGCGGCGAGATCGACTTTCGCCAGGATTTGCAGCCGCGCAGCGGAACCAACACGACGCTGCGGGCCGGCGCGATCCTGCGCGATCCGGCGAAGACAGTGACGTTCACGAACCCGATCTCGCTGTCCTGCCAACTATCTGACGTCACGCTCGAACTGGGCCATACGTTCAATCTGCAACGCTCCTAGTCCCTGACCCCCAGCGGCCATGAACGATTTGCAAGGCCTGGCAACCTTCCCGGGCGTCAACCAGTTGATCGACGCTTCGGTCACGCTGGCTCACGGCATCTCGCCCAGCTCGGCGAACTTGACGATCGT
>CAZUPX010000752.1:0-2221 GCA_964622155.1 uncultured Planctomycetaceae bacterium
CGGCTTCCTGCTCGCTGCGCGGTCGAACCATCCGCTCCACGGTATCCAGCAACTGGTCCAGTCGGAACGGCTTGCACAGCTCGCCGTACAGCGGCAGTCGAGCCTGGCGTGCCTTGACGATCGAATGTCCCGGATCGTACCCGAAGCCGGTCATCAGCACCAGCGGCACCGGGTCCATGATCTCTTGCAGCTTGAGCAGCAGCTCGTAGCCGGTCATGTCGGGCAGACGGATGTCCACGATGATGACGTCGTAGTTGCCTTCAAGCGCCATGTTGCGGACCATGCAGATCGCCTCGCCGCCGTCGTGGGCCGTCTCCACCACGCAGCCATATCGCTCCAGCAGGTTGTGAGCGGCGCTGCGGACGCTATCGTCGGCGTCGACCACCAGAATGCGCCGGCCGCGGAGCAGTGTGCGTGACTCCGCCGGTTCCACCGCGGGATGCGCCTGCAACGGGGCCATCTTCTGACCGACTCGCTGGATGAGCTGCTTGATGTCACGCGCGTTGCGCAGGATGGATTGCAGCCGCTCCACGACCTCGGGCTCGTGTCCGATGTAGCGCTCCATGATATTGACGGCATCGTTCAGGATGTCGTCGACCGGCAGAGCGACGGCGCTGTGGATCGCCTCGACGCTCTCCTGGGCGGTCGTGGCCTTCTCGACACGCAAAAGTTCGAGTGTATTAAGAGCCGCCGCCACGTTGCGCGTGAAGATTTCGAGGAATTGCAGGTCACTTTCGCTGAAGGCGCCGGGCTCGGGGCTTTCGACGTTGAACGTGCCGATGACCTCGTCGTGCAAGACCAGCGGCACGGTCAACGAGCTCTTGGCGCCTTTGCAACCTTCGAGATACAGCGGATCGGCCGTCGTGTCTTCGCACAGATAGCTCTTGCCGGTGGCGGCCACGAAGCCGGTGACACCATTGTTTTGCACGCGGGCGAACAAGTCGCGGCCGGCCGCTTCGGGAACCAGACCCACGGCCAATAGCGACTCCAGCTTGCCGGTGCGGCCGTCCAGCATGCGGATTTCGACCACGTCGAAGTGCAGCAAATCCTTGGTGAAGTGCAGGATGTTTTTCTTCAATAGCTCGATGCGCTCTTCGACACTCATCAGCGACAGCTCATCGGGCATCAGATCGGCCAGCTCCGCACCGGCCTGATGGATGGCCGCCAGCTTTTGCTGTTGCAGCATTTCGGTCGTCACGTCGCGGACCGTGACAATCAAGTGCGCCGGCGTAGCCTGGCCGTCGTCAACGGGCGCCGCGTGCACCTGGTAATACTTGCTGTCGCCCGAGCGGAGCGTCGAGTTGCTTGCGCGGCCGGTCGCCAGCGCCGTGTGGAACGGGCAAAAGTCAGGGCCCAGAATCTCCGGGCTGCCCAACACGGTGTAGAAGTTCAGGCCAACGACCGTGTCGCGACCGGTCCACTCGCGCAGCCGGCCGTTGCCCCAGATGATCGTGTTCTCGGCGTCCAAGACGACGATCCCGTCGGGCATGCCCTCCAGAATGCGATCGTTCTGCAACAATCGGCCGACCTGGAACGCGTCGCCCAAATGTTCCGGGTCGACGTACAATCCGGCGAACGATTCTCGCGCAAGCCGGCTCAGAGCCTGCAGCGGGCTGGTCACCTGGACCACGTCGTACGACTCGTTGAGCCTTTGGAGCAGTTGCGGGTCACGCGACTGCGAATTGCTCACGTATAGTAGCTTGGGTTTTGTCGACAATATTGGATACTCCGGTCGACGAAGACTCCAACGTATTATAGGTCTGTCCTGAATCCCGAACAACTGCTGATACTTCACGGCGCTTTTTCACTGATCGGAAAACTCGGCACTGGTCGTTTACCTTAGTGGGTTGCTGGCATGGTTATTCCGATTTGTCGCAAATTATGTCGCACCAAGACATGGCACATCGAGTCATCGTCCGACGCGCGAAGCGCTAGGGGCGGCCAATTCGTCCGCAAGGTTCCCACTGGCCAGTTGCAAGGCATTTCCTGTGGAGCGGCCGGGGAGATGCGGTGCACGAGCGGTTGCCGCGGCGCACACACATGGCGCTTTCGTTGCCAACCATATAGCACCACCGCCGGGCCTCACAGGTTGACGCCTGGCGCGCATTTCGCGCTGTAGTCCCCCGCCGCGGCAAGACGATGAAATCTTACGAAGTCGGCAGGGTCCCGCGCCGACGGCCCAGCTTGTGGTCTCTTGGGGAGTTCGACGATGCTGCGCGCG
>CAZUPX010000753.1:0-2870 GCA_964622155.1 uncultured Planctomycetaceae bacterium
CTTCTCGTGAACTTCGGCGAGCTCAGTGAGGGGGAGTGCCTCAAGTCGGCGAACCGCTCGCGCGCCTCGCCCCATCATCCCAGGCCTTTCTCCCACCAGGGGAGAAGGGAGAGCGGCTCAGTGATGCGCGTGTTCCACGACGAGCATTGCCGCGCGATGACATTCATCGGCGCAGTCGCGGCAGCGGCGAGCGCATCGCTGGCAGTGGTCGTGGTCGTGCCGTTCGAACTCTGTGGCGCAGATCTCGCAGATTTCGGCACACATTCGGCAGATTTCGCCCGCGAAATGCGACTCGCGATTCATGAACTCGGCCGCCGTTCGACAAAACTCCGCGCAATCGGTGCTCAGCCGGACGCACTCGACCAGGTGAGCCGCGCCGGCGTCGCGACGGCACGCTTCAGCGCAATACTCGCACTCGGCCGCGCAGCGAATGCACGCTTCGATGCAGGATTGATATCGATCGTCAACCATGGCAAGCCTCTTCTTTCAATCTCCCACTGAAACGGTTCACCCAGCGTCAACGTCGCAATGCAGCGGCAATGTTCGCCGCGGCGACGGCCTAAGGGACGTTCCTCATTGTACCGACTTTCATGCGGCTGATGTCTCTCGGTGCAGCGTTCATGATTCACAAAAAGCCGGCCAAGAATTCTACGGTGCAAGTCTTATACCGGTGCCAATGTTTCGGGACGCCAAGGCTAGCGGTCGACAGTCGTCCGCTTGCGGTCGCGCTCGTAGGCCTCATACCGCTCGCGCACGCCGGGAATCATCCGCAGCGCATTCGAATAATACACCTTCTTCAACACCTCGTCGGGCAGCCCCACCCCGTAGATATTCCAAAACCCCTGCGGCGGGAACGGATTCTCCGCATAGGGAAAGTACTCGTCCTCGGTCTCCAAAAAACGCCAATGGTAGGCCAGCCGTTCGACCGCTCGCGGACCGTCGGTGCCAAACAAAATCCGTTCGCTGTATTTCATAAAGAACCGCCGGGCCGTGTAGGGCTGCCGGCCAAGCTCGCCGATCCGCGCCGCGATGTCGACGTTGAGATTCGGATGCGCGTCGAGCCACCGCCCGACCGTCGCCAGGTCCTCGGCGCTACTCGCCACGTGAGCGCCAATAAACGTCGTCTGTGGGTGGCGTCCGACGACCGTCAATAATTGCTTGACAAGCTCCTCGTAGTTCGGCATGCCGGGACCATGGAAGCTCCACTCTGGGTGTCGCTTCAACTCCTCCCAGCGCTCGTTGGTCTCGTCGATCGGCAGGAAGAAGGCCGGCGGATCAGCCACATGAATGAGCACGGGCAGGCCTAAATTGCCACACGCATCCCAGATTGGGTCCCAGCGCGGATCGTCGACACGCACCAGCGACCCGTCGGGATTTCGATAGGCCAGTCCCAGGTCCTTGAACACCTTCAGCCCACTGGCTCCGTGCTCTTTGGCTTCGACCAGTCGCCGCGCGGTGCGGGACGCAAAATCGGGCCGCTGACAATCCCAAGTCTCCGGCTGCTTCGCGTCTCCGTCTCCGCGCCAGTCGACATTGGCAAAGATGACCCACCGCCTACGATGTTTGGTCCACAGAAAGTCGCGATGCTCCAAAAACTGCTGGCCCAGGCCGCCATCGAGGCTCACGCAGACCGCGATGTCGAGCGAATCCATGAGCTTGACGAACTCGTCGAGCAGTTGGCTATTCTGGCGCAGCCGCAGCCGTGGGTGGACGTGCATGTCGACCGCAGGAAACTTGGGCCGCCCCAGCAGGTGCTTATCGACGCGCAGCATCGACTTGGGGCGAAATTGGTCCAGCGCCAGGTCTCGCCCGTCACGGCCATCGAGGGCGTCGCTCCCCGGCGCGGCGATCTGTGCTTTCGAGGACGATTCGGCAGAGGGAGACTTTTGGCCCAGCTTGCCGGTCGGTTCAGCCGCCGATAAGGCTCCGCCGGCCAGGCAGCTCATTGCCAGGATCCTCAGCGTGATTTGCACGAGGAGCATAATGCCCACCGCTGTCGAAAAAGCTACAATTTGCAAGGGACGAACCGAAAACACTATAACCCATACTGTGAATCCCGACCCGTTGGGTGCCCCCCGGCAGACCACGAGTCGACGCACGGGAGCCCGCAGGCGACGTCGGGCAGGCGATGGATTTCAATCACACGCAACAACAGACCAGCGACGAGCAGTTGCATGCCCAGGCGCTGAGCCTCAAGCCCGCGCGTCCCCCAACACAAATACCCGGATACGAACCTCGGAAGTTTCTGGGCGCCGGGGCGTATGGCGAAGTGTGGGTAGCCGTCGATCGGAACACGGGACGACAGGTGGCGATCAAGTTCTACGCCCATCAAGGCGGCCTCGACTGGTCGATCCTCTCGCGCGAGGTCGAGAAGCTGGCATTTCTCTCGGCCGATCGCTACGTCGTGCAACTACTCGACGTGGGCTGGGACGCCACTCCCCCCTACTACGTGATGGAGTATATCGAGCAAGGATCGCTCGAGGAGTTGATCAAGCGCGAAGGCCGGCTGCCTGTGCGCGAGGCCGTGGCCCTGTTTCGCGATGTGGCCGTCGGACTTTTGCACGCACATGGCAAAGGCGTGCTGCACTGCGACCTCAAGCCGGCCAATGTGCTGTTGGATCAGGACAGTCGTCCGCGGCTGGCCGACTTCGGCCAATCGCGTCTTTCGCACGAACAGACGCCCGCGCTAGGAACGCTGTTTTACATGGCGCCGGAGCAGGCCGATTTGCAGGCCGTCCCCGATGTGCGTTGGGACGTGTACGCGCTGGGGGCACTGCTCTACTGCATGCTCACCGGGACGCCGCCATATCGCAGCGAAGCGGCCGTGACCGAGCTGGAAACGACGCTGACGCCCAATCCGGCCTACGCCG
>CAZUPX010000754.1:0-5800 GCA_964622155.1 uncultured Planctomycetaceae bacterium
GATCCCCGGCGAAACGCATCACCCCAACGAGCGGGTCCGCGCCACGGTGTTCGAAGTCCGCAAAGCCGGCAGCCGAGTCAAGGTCATCCTCAGCCGCACTCGGCGGCAACTGGTGCAGCGATTGTTCGAGCAGGAAATCCCCGAAATCGCCGACGGGGTCATCGAGATTCGCGCCATCGCTCGCGAGCCCGGTTATCGCAGCAAGGTGGCCGTCAGCAGCTCGGACCAGAGGGTCGACTGCGTGGGAGCGTGTGTGGGGGTACGCGGCAACCGAATCAAGAACATCGTCGACGAGCTGGCCGGAGAGCGGATCGACATCGTTCGCTGGAGCGACGACCTGCAAGTGCTCATTCCCAATTCCTTGCAGCCGGCCGAAGTTGAAGAGGTTATTTTGTGCCAGATGCTAGGGCGCGCGATCGTGCTGGTACGTGAGGACCAGTTGTCACTGGCCATCGGCCGCCGTGGACAGAATGTACGTCTGGCGAGCAAACTGTGCGTGTGGGACATCGAAATCATGACCCGCGAAGAGCTCGACGAGTCGATCCAGCGAGCCGTGGCCGGCTATTCGGCGCTGGACGGGGTCGACGAAAGCCTGAGTGAGAAGCTGGTAGGCGAAGGCTTTTTGTCGTACGACGACCTGTCGATCATTGAACCGGACGCACTGATGGAAATGGGCGAGCTCAGCGAAGAACAAACAAACGCCATCGTTGCCCAGGCGGAAGACAAGGCAAAGGAGGCTGAACAGGCCGCCGCCCTCGAGCGCCGCCGACAGCGCGAGCAAGAGCGGATCGACGCGGCCACAGCGGCCGCGGACGCGGCCGAGCGACAAGCTCAAGAGCAGGCCGACCCTCCTGCGGCAGTCGAGAACGAGGTAACGACCACTGACCAGCAACATTCGGCCGTAACGCCACCCGGTTCAGTCGAAGGATGACGCATGAGGATCAAGACAGGGAGACCTCGGCCATGAATTAAGGTATTCTAATAGGTCTCGGCAAATTGGCCGCCGGGGCTGACGTTTTGGAGACTGCAACTTGCCCGCTCGTATCTATTCACTAGCCAAAGAACTCAAACTCGACAGCAAAGTGCTGGTCGACATCTGCACCAGCGCGGGCGTCACCGGCAAGGGTTCGGCCCTGGCCAGCCTGACAGACGAGGAAGTCGAGCGAGTAAAGGCTTATCTCAGCGGTGGCGCTCAGACAGGTCGAGCGAAGCCGCGCGCCGCGACGGGCACGGCGACGATCGAATCGCCCGCCGAGAGCGGAGCCGTACGGCGCGAGGACTACATCGCGCCGGGAGGCAACCTGGCGGAGAAGATGCCGGTTCTCGACGACCGGGCCAAGAAAAAGAAATCGACCAACGGCGAGACACCGCCCGCCAAGCCGGCGCCCGTCAAGGGTTCTGGGATCAAGTTGGTTCCGTTGCCAACCGCCTTGCAGCCGACCGCCGCTCCCGAACCGCCCGAGGTGGCGCCGCAAAAGCCCGATCTGCGCCTGCCGGTCGATGCCATCAAGGCCGCCAGTCGCGCTGGCGGCACCAAGCCGCTGATCGACCACGTTCGCAAACAGCAGGGCAAACGCCGCGACGTCCCCGATGGGCCGATCGAAGGCGCGGCGCCGGCCAAACCCGGCCGCGAGCGATCGATACGCCCGAAGGTGATGATCAACGCCGAGGCGCCCCCCGGCGTCACGCGCGGCCGGCGGCCGACCAAGGGCGGCGCCGCTACGGAGGAGCCGGGCTTGTTGGGCGGTCGTGAGCAACGTCAGCTCAATCGACGCCGCGTAGGGACCCAACCGCGTCAGCGCGGCGAAGAGGATGAAACGGCACCCCGTCGTCGTGGCCCGGCCCGCAGGATCAGGCGTACGGGCACCAACACGGCTGCACCCCGCAAGAGCAGAGTCACTCTTGAGTTGCCTTGCAGCGTGCGTAGCTTCTCAGAGGCTATCGGAGTGCCGGTACACCAGGTGCTTGGCCAGATGCTGGCCTTGGGAACGATGGCCAACATCAATGCCGAAGTCGACCCGGAGCTGGCTGAGCTATTGGCCGTCGAGTTGGGCGTGGAAGTTGACTTTAAGAAAGAGGTCGACGTCGCCGAGCAGACGCTGTCGGAACTGCTGCAAGCGCCCGACGATCCGGCCACGCTCGAGGTCCGCCCGCCGGTCATCACTTTTCTTGGTCACGTCGACCACGGCAAGACGTCGCTGCTGGATCGGATCATCGGCACCAACGTCGTCAGCGGTGAAAGCGGTGGGATTACGCAGCACATCCGCGCATACCAGATCGAAAAGGATGGTCGCAAGATTTCCTTTGTCGACACGCCAGGACACGAGGCCTTTACCGAAATGCGGGCCCGCGGTGCCAACGTCACGGACATCGCCGTGTTAGTCGTGGCCGGCGACGACGGCGTGATGCCACAGACCGAAGAGGCAATCAGCCACGCGCGCGCCGCGGGTGTGCCGATCGTCGTGGCGCTAAACAAGATCGACTTGCCCGGTGTTGACGTTCAACGCATCTATCAGCAGCTCGCCGCGAATGAGCTGCTGCCGAGCGAGTGGGGCGGCGACACCGAAGTGGTTAAAACCAGCGCCACGACTGGCGTCGGTATGGATGAACTGCTGGAGACCTTGCTGACGTTGGCGGAGCTGCGCGACTTCAAGGCCAACCCCAACCGGCCCGCTACCGGTACGGGTCTGGAAGCACAATTGCACGAAGGACGCGGCGTGGTCGCCAAGTTGATCGTGCAGAACGGCACGCTGAAGATTGGCGATGCTCTGGTTTGCGGATCGGCCTATGGGCGCGTCAAGGCGATGTATGACACCTTGCGCCCCGGCGTGACCCACGAAGAGGCCGGGCCGTCGATGCCAGTCGATGTGACCGGGCTCGACGTTGCTCCGGCGGCCGGCGAACGATTCTTTGTGCTCTCCGATATCGCGACCGCGCGCCAGATTGCGGAAAAGCGATACGGCAGGAGCCGCCTGGCAGCACTGGGTACCGCGCCCGAGCACGTAACGCTCGAGAACCTGTTCGATCGATTGGGCCAGAAGGAGGCCCAGACGCTCAATATCATTCTGCGAGCCGACGTGCGGGGTTCGATCGAGGCAATCCAGAACGAGTTGTCGAAACTCGCGCACCCGGAAGTGAAGATCAAAATTCTGCAGGCCACGGTCGGTGGCATCACCGAGGCAGACGCCCACCTGGCCGATGCCTCGGACGCGATCATCATCGGATTCAACGTCGTGCCCGACGAAAAAGCTCGCATCCTTGCCGAGGATCGCGGGGTGCAAATTCGCCGGTATGAAATCATTTACAAGCTGACGGCCGACATCAAGGCGGCCTTGGAGGGCATGCTCGAGCCGGAGCGCCGCGAGGTTGACTCTGGTCGCGCCTTGGTGCAGCGGACGTTTACGATTAGCCGCGTTGGGACCATCGCCGGCTGCAGAGTGCTCGCTGGCACGGTGCAGCGCAACGCGCGTGGCAGGTTAATCCGTGAGAATCGGATCATCGGCGACTACGCGATCGACTCGCTGAAGCGTGAGAAGGACGACGCTCGTGAGGTGCGCGAGGGTTTCGAGTGCGGCATTAAGCTGGCGGGCTTCAACGATCTGAAGGAAGGCGACATCCTCGAGTTTTACAAGATCGAGGAAGTCGCCCGCACGTTTTAGCGCTGATCGGCGAAATGCTGTCGCTGGAGCGAAATGCCGGCGGGTGGCCAAGGTAACTCATGACCTCTCGACGCGTTCAAAGAGCTGCCGAGGCAATTCGCGAGGTCGTCGGCATGGCAATCCTGGCCGACCTGAAAGACCCGCGCATCCGCGACGTCACCGTGACCTATGTCGAGGTCTCGCCCGATATGCGGCAGGCCAAGATTCATGTTTCGGTCATGGGCGACGACACGAAACAACAGTTGAGCCTGCGAGGTTTGCAGAATTCCGCGGGTTTTTTGCAGTCCAAAGTGGCCAAACGGATCGATACTCGCTACACCCCCCGGTTGACGTTCGTGCTAGACTTGGGGGTAAAGCGCTCGATCGAGATCAGCCAAATCCTGCAAGAAGTGCTTCCCAGCCCGTCGTCCGCACAATCCGACCAACCACCCCCCGACGAGGATTCGACTTGACGGCTTTTCAGCGAGTCCCGGTTCACGTGGCACGTCGCCACTAGTCCCGACGTTCCCGCTGGGCACTGGCAGCGCCCCCACGCCGAGTCGAGTGAATAGACTTTCTTGACGACCCCGAGAATGGCATGACCACCACCAACCGCGCCGCAGTACTGAATAAAACACACCGGGTATTGAAGCGAACCTATAAGCCCAGCGCCCTGCGCGGCGAACAGCCGCTTCTGGAATCGCTTCTGTTTGCCTGTTGTCTTGAAAACACGCATTACGACGTAGCGCAGGAAGCGTTTACGAAGCTGCGCAACTCGTTTTTCGATTGGAATGAGATTCGGGTAAGCACGGTCAAGGAACTGGCCGAAGTGATGGGTGCGTTGGCAGAGCCCCCCGCCGCCGCCGCGCGTCTCAAGGGCATCTTGCAAAGCGTGTTCGAGTCGGACTACTCCTTCGAGCTGGAGCAATTGAAGAAGCAGAATATCGGCACGGCCGTCAAGCGGTTACAGAAGTTGTCAGGCGCCACGCCGTTTGTCGTGGCCTATGGCACGCAAACGGCGCTAGCCGGCCACTCGATCCCGGTGGATAAGGGTACCCTCGGCGTGTTGTACGTTTTGGGTGTGATCACCCAATCGGAAGCCGAACAGGGGAACGTGCCTGGGATGGAGCGCGCCATTCCCAAGAGTAAAGGGCACGAGTTTGGCGCCCTCGTGCACGAGTTGGGGTCCGAGTTCTTCAGCAATCCATTCTCGCCGGCGCTTCGCGAATTGCTGCTTTCGATCGCCCCGGGCGCCAAGGAGCGCTTTCCCAAACGGACCACCAAGAAACCCGCGCCGGAGCCCGTCGCGGTCCCGGCAGTTCGATCGGGCAAGGTGGTCGACGGAAAGAAGCAGCACAAGGAACAGCCGCCCATCAAGAAGGTCGAGTCTAAGAGTGCTCAAAAGACTTCGGCCCGTGCACCGAAAGCGGCAGACGGAATGAAGAAGAATATTACGGCGACCAAAAAGGCGGCCGCCAAGACGCTGGGCAAGCGAAAACCACGCTAAGTCGGGGAGGCGGCCGGGTTAGAGCCCTGCCGTTGGACTCATCGACGCTCCAGGAGGCCGACGCCGTCATGCTATTCGCTGCTGAATCCGGCCGGACACTTGGGCCAGGTGTGCTCATCCGTGTTGCGATCGTGCTCGCACTCATGGCGCTGGCGGCACCGGCTGCCGTCGGCGATGAACCGCGCTCCGAGGCTGCCGGGAAATCCGCCCCCGATGCCAAACGGCCAGTTAGCGCCGCGAGCGACGAGCTCGACGACCCCGCCGAGCCGTTTGTGCCGCTCCACCCTCGCAGCGGGTCCCAGGACGATCGCGTGCAGGCTCAGGCTCTGTTTGCCGCCGCGCGCGTCGCCGAGCAGAAGCAGGACTATCCCCGTGCATTGCGATTCTTCCAGCGGGCGTGGCGACTGGACAGTGAAGCCACGTTGGCGTTGCGTGAGATCGTGCCTTTGGCTTTCAATCTTGAACGCCAGGCTGAGGCGGTGCGCTACGCGGTGATCCTGGCCGAACGCGACCCAACCGATTCGGTCATGCTGCGCCGACTGGCACTCTACTTGACGGAAGAGGGCGATGTTGATCGCGCGCTGCGTCTGTTCGAAAAGGTCCTGGCGTTCGAGGTGGCCAACAAGCCATCTTCGAGTACGCTGCCGCTACGCAT
>CAZUPX010000755.1:0-4072 GCA_964622155.1 uncultured Planctomycetaceae bacterium
AACACCTCACCAGCCTGGAATGTGTCGTCCCAGCAAGGGTTTAAGTGCGGAGCCTCGTGCGGGTATAGTCCGATGCCGTGCCCCAGATGGTGCTCAAACTCCCAGCGCTTCGGCCGATTGAGCCACTCGTGGGCTTCGCGAAACAACTCGCGACAACTGGCGCCGGGTTTGACCGAGCGCTCGACCATGTCGAACACCGGCAGAATGTGCTCCCAGGCCTGGTGCTGCTCGTCGGTCGGTTTGCCGCCCACGGCCGTCACGCGCGTGTTGTCGGCAAAGTAGCCTCGAAACGCTGGTCCGAGGTCGAGAATATAGAGCTTACCGGCTTCGATCTTGCGATCGCGAGGCGGCCCGCCCCGCTCGCCACACGCATAGTCGTTGCCCGTGCCGGTCATCACTTCGCCATACTCGGCGACCGCTGCGGCCTGAAGCTCGTTGAAGACTTCCAGCTCGTTGACTCCCGGCGCGATGATCTCCCGCGCGCGGCGGTGCATGGCCGCCGTGCCGGCAATGGCCTTGCGCAGTCGGACCAGCTCGTCGCGGTCTTTTCGCCGCCGCATCTCAAAAAGCTCGGGCTCAATATCGACCAGCACGCCTGCGATGCGGGTCGCCAGTTCGGGGGAGCACGACGAGTACTCAACGCCAAGGCGATGCACGCGCGGGCGTTTTGCCAACTCACAAAATAACACCGCCAGGGACTTGCACCGCTGATCGTTCCGCAGTGTCGAGAGCGACTGGGCCTCATATGTCGCGACCGCGTCAGTCGCCACGGCCTCGGAAGGCTCGTGCGGGCAGACGAGCGTCATGTGACCGTCCGCAGTCAAGGCCGCCGCCGGCGAAAAGGTCCAGGCGTACCGGGGGCCGACGAGGTACTGAACGTGGACATTTTGGGTCACCACCACCAGGTCGAGCCGCAACCGCTCCATGACCGTCAGCACTCGCCGCTGCCGATTACGGCAGGCCGCGACATCAATTCCATACGCATCGCACGTTGTCATCACGCTGAACCTCAATCAAAGCGTGTAGCGAGCTCACGGTTTCGTTGCCGCTTGCTTAAGCAGCCGCGCGTGGACGTCGGCCACGTTCCACATGTAGTGATCGACTTTGTGCTGTTCGGCGGCGGTCGTGATGTGCTCGCGAGCCTTGGCCGAATCGCCAGCGACTTCGTAATACAGCCCCAAATACAAATGTGCGTAAAACAGACGCGCGTTTTTAGCCTCCGCCGTCGGCGAGCCCGCGTTGGCGGCGTCCAGCACGTCGTTGGGCTGGGCCCGGCCGGCGTACAGCGCGTACACGATCATCATCGGCACACGCATATCGTCTTTGATCTTCAAGATCGCCTCTTGCGCTACGGTGGCCCCCTGGCCGCGAGCCATGCACAGATAGCGCCACACGGCGTTTTCGACGTCATTGTTGTCGAAGGTCTGATAGGCCTCGAACTGCCGCCGCCCCTCGTCCCAGCGGCCGGCATAATAGTATGAAATGCCCCGCTTCCAGTGCCGCGGCGCCTCTTGCGGTCGCAATTCAATGCAGCGATCGAAGTCGTCGATCGACGGGCCGATGTGCCCCAGCATGAAGTGCAGACTGCCGCGCTGGTCGTAGGTTGCGGCTGATTTTGCATCAAGCTTGAGCACCCGGTCGAGGTCTTTAATAGCCAGTGCGTACTGGCCGGCGGCGGCGTAGAGTCCTGCCCGGCGCGCGTAGCCTTCCTTGTCGTCGGGCGAGGCGGCAATGGCTTTGGTCGCCTCAGCGACGCTCTCGGATACATTTGGCGGCTCGGCGCTGAAAACGCTCGAAGCGACCACTGTGGACATCAGAAGGAAGATCCAGCCAACTTGCGACACGTATCGCCCCCGGGTGCTCAAGCGGTGGATTCAATGCCGGGCGGTGGCCAGCATTGTAGCGAGGAGGGCCCAGCGATCAAACCAATCCGGTCGAGTTCCAGAGCGGTCGCAACGCGTCGGTTGACACGCTACGGCCTTGCCGGCTTGTGGCCGTTTGTCATCAACTGGTGACGACGCGGAGCAACGGATTGCAGAGCAAGGTCGACCAAGCGTCGCCAGGGCTTGCGACGCAGTCTGGCACGAGCCTCCTCAGCCAAACACCAGAGCCGCCGACGCGTGGATTGTTGCGGCCAGGTGTCGTCGACGTCGGTGACGTGCATCAAGTAGGCGGACGTGCAACATGGCGCCCCGGCACGCGCGGCGACGAACTGCGCCAAAGGGCCGTCCCCTTCCAAATTGCCAGTCGCCCCAGCGCACGACGCGACTTCATCCAACAGTGCGCGCGTCGCAACCTCTCGCTCGCCGCACACCTTGGGAAACTCCCAGCGGTTGATCTTCGCCTCGGAAACGAGACAAAACTCAACACCGAAGTGCGTAACGCGATACGGAATAACGCAGCTTTCGTGCGTTGCGATTGGAGGCCGCTTCCCCATAGCTCGATTATACACAGGGATGCAGCGACTGTGCAGTTACACGCCACTTGCTCGATGACTCGCGATCGTGGGCGACTTGCATGACCGACCCACGATCTTGGCGCCGCCATCGGCACTTTGGAAGCTTGTGGCATGCCGCCGTCTCATTCAGAGACGCCAATCTCAGATCTGGACGGCCGACCGCGCCGCGCCGACGCTGATGCACATCACTGAAGCGGTCTATTTAGAAAATCTAAACGCCAATCCAGAAAGACTTTACGGGCATCACGATGAACATTGAGGCCGAGCTGATCCCTGTCTGGCACTTCGGTTGCATTGGTTACGGGACCAAATACAGGATGGCGAATGTTGGAGAGCCATCTGGATGGTTTGGCACCAATCGTGGGGAGGGAACTCAATGCTCGTTTTAAGTCGCAAGACCGGTCAAAAGGTGTTGATCGGTGACGGAATTGTCGTGGTGGTCAAGCGCATCCTTGGGCAACGTGTTACGTTCGGAATCGAAGCGCCAGAAACGGTGCGGATCGTGCGCGGTGAGCTGCCGCTGTTCAACGGTGACTCTGCCGAAGTGACCCTGGAGGAGCGGCCGGTTCGCAATCCGCAATGGGCTGCCCGGCCCCGTTAGGCCGGCGGGTGCGGCGCAGTACGGCCAGGCACGCCATGTCCTGCGGCGTGCAGCTCGATCTTGCTGATCGTGATCTTCCCAGAAAAGCAGATCTCGATATCGCGCCCCTCGGCCCGTTGGCGGTCGTGGTAGCGCGCCCGATAGTGCAGCTTGCCGTCGCGCAGCTCGTACTTGACCGGCAAGGGATAGGGATCGATCGCGCAAAACACGCACTCAGGCGCGTCGGCCGCCGGCTCGTCCGGCTGGGGCAAATTCACGTTCCAGAAACTGCCGGGCTCAAGCGGACGCCTTAACAACAGCCCTAGAGCGTGTCGCGCCCAGCGGCCAGTCTGCTCCCAATCGATCGGGCGACGACGAACGTATTGACTAATGGCAATTGCCCGAAGTCCGAGCAGGCAGGCCTCGCGCGCGGCGGCAACCGTACCCGACGGGTAAATGTCGGCTCCCAGATTACCTCCTTCGTTCACGCCTGCCAGCACCCAAGCCGCGCTGGGGGCCACGTGCGAGATCCCCACTCGCGCGCAGTCAACCGGCGAGCCATCGAGGGCGTACCAGTTGTCGGCCGTTTGCGTTAATTCAAGCGGTCGCAATGTGGTGATCTGGTGGCCGCAGCCCGACACATGGCGATCGGGAGCCACCACGACTGCCTGCCCCCAACCTTCGATCGAGCGACGCAGCGCCGCCAAGCCCGGGGCATCGATTCCGTCATCGTTGGTCAACAGGAACTGCATCGAATCGTTTGGCGGCAGTCGCTTACTCCGAAATCTGCTCGCGGTTGAGACCTCGCACGACCTTGCGGATGGTATTGCCGAGAATGTCAATGTTTTCGGGCGTTTCGAGCAAGATCGGATGGTGCAGCAGCAGAGTCGTGTCGGCGGCCCGCCGGCTGTTGACGAGCGGTCCAGTTTTGCGACAGCGTCGTTGACTGCGGCCCGCGAATCCTCGAAATCCACGATCGCACGGCACTCCCTCGGCCTGCAGCGCCGCCACGAAATCGTCGATCGGGCATTCGC